>CAZCBU010000061.1:0-3508 GCA_964496995.1 uncultured Sulfurovum sp. | reverse complement strand
CCCCGTTCATTCATAAAAATAGAAATATACTCTTCCTGATTTTGGGCTATACTGATCGCCTGTCGCAGTTTTTTTGCCGACTCCGAATAGCCTCCCACAACAGGATCTTCCATATTGAATGCCATATAGAAAATAGACGGTTGGACAGATCCTTTCAGCACGATACCTTTTTCTTTCATTTCTCCGCTCAGGTCCATATTTCCTGTTGAAGAGATCTGTACTGCCTGGTCAAACGCTTCAGAAGAGATACCCGAAGCATCATAATAACCTTGCAGGAATTTATTCCATAAAGGAATACTCTCTTTCTCCAGGCTGTAAATGACCTCTTTCACAAAAGGCAGTTTTTTACCGGCATCTTTGAGCAGATCTTGGGATATGCTGGCAGCTTTCTGCTCCTCTTTTGTTAAATGAGGATACGTTTCCTCATGAAAATTCGGATTGGCTTTGAGAACCATCTCTCTGCTTGGATTATTTTCAGCAAGATAATATGCTCCCGTACCCACAGGGAACCAGTTCAGTGTCAAGTTCTTTGAGACCAGTCCTTGCTGCTGATAAAAAAGATCCGCTTCCCAGGGAATAGGTGCAAAAAAATTCATGGACAACCAAAACAGGAATTGTGGATATTTCCCGTGTATCGTAATACTCAAAGTTTGATCATCTAAAACCTTGACCCCGGATATCTCATACGGACGCAAGTCCAATATTTCCTTGTTCTCTTTTTTCTCTCTTGCTGTTTTCGATATAGTTTCAGAGAATGTTTTCAGTCCGACAATATATTCTGACATCGTATCCAATATGGGAGAATGATTGTCTCTTACAGCCATTCTTTTGATCGCATAGGCATAGTCCGAGGCAAACAGTGTACGGGTAGATGATTCTTTGAAATCTCTGAGGGTATGGATCTTTTCAAGTGCTTCTGTATTCATAGCACTATACAACAGGTTGCCCTTTTCATCTTTGACAAAAGCAGGATGGTTCTGATATTGCACATCTTTTCTCAATACCAACCTGTATTCGGAAAAGGCGACTTTGGAATCATTTTCATCCACCACCCTTCCCTCTTTGTCGAGATAAGTGATCACAGGCATCGCTTTAAGTGTTAAAGGTTCCAGGACATAAGGCCGTTTGAGATAGTTGTACTGGAGAGGCGGTTCATAGATCTGACCGATGATCGCCCACTCATTTGCATTATAGGAGATGACCGGGTCCAGTCGTTTTGGAGGCAGAGAAAAGGCACCGAAAAGTGTATCTGTTGCTACTTTTTCACTGTCATGGGGATTATTCCAGACATCTGCATAAAGCATCACACTCATCACTGACATTAAAAGTATTTTTACCATGATTTTATGCATTTGCCCCAAAATATCCGTTTCCTATAATCTATGGTAGATTTTATCATAATTACATTTACTCTTGATATTCTACTCAAGAACTATTTTAAATCATACAAAAATACTCTTACTTTTATAAAAATAATTTATTACTTTTTTAAAAAATATAGACTTTTTGCGTCAATATGGTCTATTTTGTTTATAAATTAGAAAAGAATTCATTGTAATTGAAAAATATAACATAAAATTAATATACATTTAATTGATGTTGCCATAGAATAAAAATGAACAATATTTTAATAAGAAGGAAAGCTATGGCACGATTAATCGTTATGGGTGGTGGAGTTTCAGGACACACTGCCGCAACATTTGCAAAAGACTGGCTCGGAGATGACCATGAGGTAGTGGTTGTAACTCCAAATTCACAGTGGAACTGGATTCCATCCAACATCTGGGTAGGTGTAGGACAGATGACAAAAGAAGAGGTCGTATTCCCTCTTGCGCCGGTATATGAAAAAGCCGGAATCGATTACAGACAGGCAAAAGCTGTTTCCCTTCATCCAAATGGTGGAGAGAGTGGTGATGCTGCCTATATTACGATTGAATACACAGGTCAAGGCAAAGAGGGACAGACTGAAGAACTTACTTATGATTACCTCATCAATGCTACAGGACCAAAATTGAACTTCCCGGCAACACCGGGATTGGCTGACGGACATACTGTTTCAGTTTGTACGGCAGACCATGCGGTTCATGCAAATCTTGAACTTCAGCAGATCTTTGAAAAAGCAAAAGCAGGTAACAGACAGAAGATCCTTATCGGTACAGGTCATGGTATGTGTACTTGTCAGGGTGCTGCATTTGAATATATCTTTAACATTGAACACGAAGCTAAAAAAGCTGGCGTAAGAGATATGCTTGACATCAAATGGATCTCGAATGAATCATTCCTTGGAGACTTCGGAATCGGTGGACTTCACATGAAACGTGGTGGATATGCTGCATCTTCAAAGCTTTTTGCTGAATCACTCTACTCTGAAAGAGGTATTCCATGGATCATTGGTGCACATGTCAGTAAAGTAGAAAAAGGAAGAATAGAATACGAACTTCTTGACGGTTCGACAGGTGAAGAAGAGTTTGACTTTGCTATGCTTATCCCACCGTTTGCTGGTGTAGGACTCAAAGCCTTCGACAAAGACGGTTCAGACATTACAGATACGATCTTTGCACCAAACGGATTTATGAAAGTGGATGCAAAATATGATGCAGGTGCCTATGAGAACTGGAAAGCTTCTGACTGGCCAAAAACCTACCAAAACCCGACTTACAGCAATATGTTCGCATGTGGTATTGCCTTTGCACCACCACACTTGATCTCTAAACCAATGTCATCACCAAACGGGACACCGATCAACCCGACACCACCTAGAACCGGTATGCCTTCAGGTATCATCGGTAAAGCGGTTGCGCATTCTGTATGTGACCTCATCAAAGAGGGTGAAAATGCACATTTACATGAGGCATCTATGGCGAAAATGGGTGCAGCCTGTGTTGCTTCAGCAGGTAAAGGATTTACAGATGGTACAGCAGCAGCATTGACGGTATTCCCAGTTGTTCCTGACTTTGAAACATATCCGGGTCTTGGACGTGATTTAGATTATACTTTTGGAGAGATCGGACTTGCAGGCCACTGGATCAAACATATCCTGCACCACATGTTCCTCTATAAAGCAAAACTTAAGCCAGGTTGGACTTTAATTCCTGAATAAGAATTAAAGCAAAAATGTATAAAATAATTAAAAGGAAAAAATATGCAACAAATTGAAGATACAGTAAAACCTTATGATCAGAACTTTACCACAATGGTTCCGACAGGATTCGTAAAATTTTTCAGAACTTGTCTTATTTGGCAGTTTATCAGATTCGTAGTGATCAACATTAAGATGCTGATCGTTGTTGGCAAAAGCCACTAACACCTCTGCAGATACCGATGTCGGTATCTGCACACTTCCACTCAAATATTTATAAAACTTCATATCTGCCCTATTAACTTTTATAAGCATTTACAGGAGTATTACTTATGGTACAAAAATTAATTATCTATCCGGACGACAGGGTAAACTGCACTTCTACCGATGTCAGATCATTCAACCAGACCTTGTGGGATGTCATCGAAG
>CAZCBU010000060.1:0-2637 GCA_964496995.1 uncultured Sulfurovum sp. | reverse complement strand
TGAAATAGGAGAAGGAATGAAAAAATTATTAATGATGGTACTCATGCTAGGTACTTTGTTGATGGCAAGGGAGTATGATTATGCTTCTTCACATTACAAGTATATTGGACTGTTCAACCAAGAGGTTAAAGACCAACATATAGAGAGTGTGATGGGGTTGGAAGATTTTCAGAAGATCATCAAAGCGCAGTGGCAGCAGGGATATGATATCTCCGATATCAAATACGGTAACGGACACTGGGTCGGTGTCTTTACCAAAAATAAAAAAGAGAGTCATCAGACCTATGTCGTTTCTCCGCGTTGGTCAGGTGTGAACAACATTCTGAATGAATATTGGGCCAAAGGTTATTATATGACCCGGATCGAACACGGATTGGCAGAGTGGATCGTGGTCTTTGAAAAAAATACAGGGTATACCAATCAATCTTATGAGCGAAGAAAAACTTTGGATGAATTTATAAGCGCAGTACAAAAGCGCTGGGATGAAGGGTATGATCTTATAGACCTTGAATACGGGCAGGGACGCTGGACAGGGATCTTTGCTGAAAATACGGGCTACAAGGCACAATCGATGTCTGTACGTTCACGATGGAGTGAGATGAAAGTGGTCATTAAGAAGCAATGGGAACAGGGCTATCGCATTACTGATATAGAGCAGACGCTTGGAAAATGGATGTGTGTATTCTCAAAATACGAAGGAGAGAAAGCACAGGGATACGAGAGTGCGCCGACAGTGAAAGAGTTCAAAGAGGTCTTTGAGAAACGTCAGAAAAACGGATATTTTCTGGTTGACCTGGCAGAAGGATGGTAAGCAGAGGAGAAGAGGCATCCCTCCCCTTTTTTATGTAATGGCTATTGTTCTTCAAAATCCAGTGAAGCAGAGTTGATGCAGTAGCGCTGGTAGGTTGGTGCAGGTCCGTCTGGAAATACATGTCCCAGGTGTGAGCCACAGGCAGCACAGCGTACTTCTACACGTCTCATCCCTAAAGAATCATCCACGATCTCTTCAATGACTTCTTCTTTAAGCGGTGCAAAATAACTTGGCCAGCCCGTACCGGAATCAAATTTTGTATCTGAAGTAAAAAGAGGTGTTTTACAGCATTTGCAGCTGTAGATACCTTTGGTTTTGTTATCCCAAAACTCATTTTGGAAGGGTGCTTCTGTTCCGTGGTTAAGACATACATTGTATTCCAACGGGGTTAATTCTTCTTTGAGTTTTTCTTTATCTAATTCTATTTTATAAGACATTATAAATCCTTGTGTATTTTTGAGTATCATAGCAAATTTTCTTTGGATTTAAGTAAGATTATCCTATTATTCCTAATCTAAAATGGAGAATTTATGTCAACATTTCAACTTTTTCTTTTAATCCTTGCTGCTTCAGTATTTTATATGTTTTTTAAACAGCTTTTTTCAGGATCCTACCCAAAGCGCGGTGTCGATTTTGAGGCTAAAAATGAAGATGAGCAGATAGGAGGGATCAACCGTCCCGACAAGACTTTTTCAAAACCGGAAGTACAGCCCACACGTCTGGAACAACTGCTTGTCATGGCTGATGAAGCAATAGAGAAAAAAGATCTTGAAGAAGCCAAAAAAGCTTTGGGTTCAGCAGAGATCATTGACGGGAATAACCCGGATGTATTGCAGAAATTGGCTTATGTTGCCATACAGTCGAAAGATTACAGTGGTGCAAAAGAGGCATATGAGAAGCTTTTGGCTCTAGATGAAAATGACGATATGGCACATGCTCTATTGGCAAATGCTTTGCATCAACTGGGTAATGAAGAGGATGCAGAGAAACATCACGAAAAAGCCATTGCTTTAGATCCCGACTATGCGCCTCACCATTTCAATTATGCCAATACCTTGTATGATCTTGGACGTACTGACGAAGCACTGGCAGAATATAAAAAAGCGTATGAACTTGACAACTCTATTGACGTTGCCAAAGAGATGATCGAAAAACTGGAGGTGGAAAAATGAGTAGTATCTGTTTTGTAACACAAGAAGCAACAAAAGAGATCTTATTACGTGTCACCAATGTCTGTGGTGAATGCTATGACGACCTGCATGAAGGAGATACCATTCATTATGATACCCAGAATTACCGTTTTTTATGTAATTGCTGTCAAGAAAAGTTGTGTGCAATGATGAATGAAGACTGTGAGATCATCTATGATGAGGCAGAATCAACACTTTTTTGTTAGTTCCCGTATAGGTTGAGATGCTTCACTTCAATCTATGACTCTATAATGTATTTGATAGCGTTGATATAACTTAAATTATTTAATGATACTCTCTTGTATGCAATATCAAATGCGGTACCATGATCAACAGAAGTTCTGAGTATCGGTAAATTTAGAGAGACATTGATCCCTTCATCAAAATATAATGCTTTTAACGGCGCCAAACCCTGGTCATGGTACATGGCGATGTAGTGGGTGTAGTTTTTCCTTACATTTGGAATAAATGCAACATCCGGTACCAGAGGAGCAGTGAATATCCCTTCTCCCAGCAACTCATGTACATTGTCAATGGCTTGTTGAATGATAGTCTCTTCATTTCCGAGTACACCATCATCTCCTGCATGAGGGTTCAGTCCAAGAACAGCGACTGCTTTATTGGGTTTGGCAGTTT
>CAZCBU010000059.1:0-2505 GCA_964496995.1 uncultured Sulfurovum sp. | reverse complement strand
AGCTTCCTGGTTTTTGATACCAAGTTTTTCTGCATCTTTGGTATAGATCCAGACAGGGTTATGGTTCTGGCTGATCTCCATCAGGTGTTTGGAGTTAACAGATCTTGTGTGAATATTATATGGCAAACGATAGATCGTATTGAGTGCGAACTCATTATCGTTTTTCATATAGTCATGGTGTACCTGTGTAACCAGTTGAATCATTTTCTGACGCTCACCTGCATTTCTAGGATAGATAGGTATAGCATATTCAGGCCAGTGGAACTCCTCAAGCCAGTCACAGTAAAAGTCCAGTTTACGGCTAAGTGTTGCAAAACCTTCGACGAACTTACCGTCTACTTCAACACCGATAGGTTTTTTCTTGTCGCCTGTTTTTGCCCAGAGTACACCAAAGTTATCCTGTTCAATATCTTCAGCTTTATAGGTATGTCCATGAGATGTGATGGTTTTATTTGCTTTGTCAATAACCAGTGCATGTTCCTGAGGTTTGTAAACATTGGTCGCCTCTGTCCATGCACCGTGATCTCTCATGTACTCATAGCAAGGAAATTCACTATGCGGATACTCTTGTTCTGCTGCGGCTTTGAGGTTTGGTAACAGGCTGAAACCTGCATCATAGTATTCGGCTATGGTGACAGGGCGGCTAGGATCTTTTTTGCTTGCCCAGTATTTTTTTACACCTAAGCTTCCATCTGGATCAGCATAGTAGTAGAGCATACTCATGAAAAATTCATTTTCCTCCCAGATTTCACCTAAACCTGCTTTCATATGTGCTTCAAGGGTTGCCTGATTGATGTTTTTTGGTTTCCATCCCATTTTTTCCAGTGCTACACGAAGTGCCGGTTGTCTGAAAGCAGTCCATTGTTCTGGTTTAGTCGGTTCAGACTGCTGATCATGTCTTTCTCCTGCAAGTCCTACAGGAAGTACATAATCACAGTACCAGTTTGTTTCACTCCAGGTTGGAGAGAGGTTCATAGACATCTCAACTTTACTCTCATCTTTGAGGATATCGATCCATCTGAAACCGTCTGGATTGATCCAGACAGGATTATACATACGTGGAATGTAAAGGGCAAGTTTATCGGGGATTTTTAATCCTTTGTCATTCCATTTTTTTCTCCATTCATCATCTGCTAAAAGATGCGGAAGAATCATACTCATTTCATAGGTAGAAAGTGGATATTCAGGTGGCCAGATAAGCTCGTTCCAGACATCTACTTTTGGTGGTTTTTTGCCTGCAACAGTCGCTTTGTCACCTTTTCTACCGATAGAGATTTTATGCCAGTGGTGCCAGCTCACGCCACCTTCATCACCCGCCATAGCACCTCTGAGTGTAAGCAGCAAGAATCCCGCTCTGGTATTCATCCATCCGCCTCTGTGACCGATAGTACCCGCTCTCCAGAGATAGGTTGCTACTCTTGGACCTGCATCAATGAACATTTCAAACATTTGATCCAGTTTATGTTCCTGCCCCTCAAGTTTACACTCTTTAACAGTAAACTCTTTGGTATACGGTGCATAGATCTCTTTGAGCATCTCTATAAATGCTTCGTATGTTTTCTCTTTTGGTACTTCATTGATATATCCAAATTCAACCATCTTTTTCAGATAAGCATCATTAGCCATCAAATGATCCCAGTTGACCCAGTTTTTCATAAATTCATGATGAACAAGGTCTTCACCGTTTGCCGCTTTTTCATGAAGTACTCTGTTTACCATATGCAGATAAAGCGCTGCTTCTGTTCCAGGCCAGGGAGATATCCATAAATCTGCGATACCTGCAGAGTTGGAAAGTCTAGGATCGATAACGATCATTTTTGCACCGTTTTTACGTGCGTCAGCGATATAGCCTGCTGATTGCTGGAAATAGTGTCCTGCATCTGCTGCATGAGAAGACTGTAGGAAGATTAGTTTTGCACCTGCCCAATCCGGTGAGTTTCTATCGTCATTTGCCCACTGGATAGAGCCTTCACGCGCACCTGCGGAACAGATATTGGTATGTGAATTGTAGCCGTCGATTCCCAGTGTATGAGGAACTCTGTGACCAAAACCGTTCTCATTTGGACGACCTACCTGGTAGATGATCATTTTTTTGGAGAGTTCATCCCCTTTTTTCAAAGTTTTATTGATATGCCCGCCAATCTCTTTCATTGCCTGATCCCAGGTGATTCTTATCCACTTACCATCGCCTCTTTTAGAACCGGGTGCTCTTTTGATAGGGAAAGGAATACGATCGGGATCGTACATCTGACTCATAGCAGCATACCCTTTGGCACAGTTTCTACCGCGGCTGCCAGTATGCAGAGGGTTACCCATATATTTTCTGACAGTCAGTGTTTTCTTGTCGACCCATGCAGTCAGACCACAGCCCGCTTCACAGTTTGAGCAGACGGTTGGTACGATGGTGTAGTCGTGTACTTCGATACCCTCCGGATTATCCTTGGAGCGTACGCCGTTTCTGCCGACACCGCCTCTTTTCCAGTCATCACCGTCCAGCTCGAGAAA
>CAZCBU010000058.1:0-6153 GCA_964496995.1 uncultured Sulfurovum sp. | reverse complement strand
AACAACAGAGTATTCAATACAAACTGCGGAGGAGACCCCACATCCAACGCCAAAAAAGCATTGGAGAACAAAGAAAGTGTCGCCTCATCCAGATCATAACACCCGGAAGCAATTGCTTTCATACTGATCTGTTCAACCACTCGTCTCATCACTTTGGCATCTGTACGTTTATGGGATTGTATGAATGTATACACGGTTGACAAAGAGAGCTGTTCTAGATCCAGTTCAAGGTCCATCTCGTCTCTCTCTTCAGACAATATCGTGATCGGCAGACGTGATTTGATCGTTGGCAAAATGGTGGATTTGTTGGCCGTGAGCAAAATAAACTCTTTGTTCTTTGGCGGCTCTTCGATGACCTTCAAGAGTTTATTTTGGATCAGGGATGTGAAAGTTTCAGCTATTAAAATAAGGATACTTCGTTCGTCGCTTGCCATATAGGCCTTTTCAATGACCACTTTGGCATCTTCCACACGAAAAGTCTCTTTCTCTGTAACGATCCGCTGAACCCCTACAGGAGACGGCTGGTCTTCCTCGGGATCAAGTGTTTTTTTAATAGAAGGAGACATGATCTCGATAATAGATTCATTTTGACGGAGTTTTTCAAGTGCAGTGATCGTATTTTCGATCTGCGAAGTAATGATGATCTGACTGCTTAGTCTCATGATCACAGGTCTAGATCGCCAAACAGTACGGCAGAGAGTGTTGAGTCAAACAGTTTATATAACTGCAACAATTTGATATCCAGAAGCGGGTCTGCACTGCGCAAGGCAAAACTGTTCTGTACCTCTTCATCCAGTACCCATAAAAAGTTATCCTGATTTCGGTACGAAAGTTTGGTCAGCGGGTGATCGCCTCTGCCGATATACCAGATATAATATCCGTTCGGATAAGAGATCTCCAGCATATCTTCCAGAAGCTGTATCTCTGCTGTAGCAAGTATGGTATGAAGTTGCGGGAAATTGTCTGCCAATTGATAAAAAGGCAGGAGTGGTCTCTGTTTTCCCATATCGTTCACGGCATTGACAATATATTTTCCAAACCATTTACGGGAGTCATCGGTCACGATCAGGATCGTTTTCCCCTCTACGACCTGGGAGACCGCAGATTTGACAAGAGGTGCCCACTCATAACGGTACTCTTCCATCCATGAGAAGCAGGATTCTTCTTCACGTATGGTATCGAGTGTCCATTTTAAAAGTTGCTGCATGGGACTATTTGTCTAACTCGTATGCTTCATGCAGGCTCCGGATAGCCAATTCACCATATTTTTCATCAATGACCATAGAGACTTTGATCTCTGAAGTTGAGATCATCTGGATATTGATATTATTCTCAGCCATCACGGTAAAAGCTGTTGCCGCTACACCGGAGTGTGATTTCATACCGACACCGACCACAGAAACTTTACAGACATGCTCATCAAAATCCATACCTCCGATATCATGATCAAAACTCTCCATGACTTTTTTGGCATTCTCATGTTCACTCTGCGGTACGGTAAATCCAAGATTGGTCGAACCGTCTGTCCCCACATTCTGAATGATCATATCGACATTGATGTTCGCATCTGCCAACTTCGAAAATATCTCTGCAGCGATACCAGGTCGGTCTGCCACACCTCTCAATGTTACTCTCGCCTGATTTTTATCAAGCACGATCCCGCTCACTAAAACTGCTTCCATACTACTCTCCTCTGCTATCAATGTACCTTCATTGTCACTAAAACTGCTTTTTGCATATAACTTCACACTTAACTTTTTTGCCAATTCAACTGAACGGTTCTGCAATACTTTTGCTCCCAGTGAAGCAAGTTCAAGCATTTCATCATACGAGATCTTATCAAGTTTCTTTGCATTGGGCTCAATACGCGGATCTGTCGTATAGATGCCATCTACATCCGAATAGATCTCACACTGGTCTGCATTGATCGCTGCAGCCAAGGCAACAGCAGAAAGGTCAGAACCTCCCCTTCCCAGCGTGGTCACCGAACCGCTTTTATTGATCCCCTGAAATCCTGCTACGATCACGATCTTTCCTTCTTTGATCGCAGATTTCACCGCTTTGGGATCAATGGATTCAATACGTGCATAAGTATGGGTATCATCGGTCACGATGCCTGCCTGCCGTCCAGTTAAAGCGACCGCATCATAACCTCTTGCCTGCAGAGAGATCGAAAGCAGTGCCGCTGTTACCCGTTCACCTGAACTTAAAAGCATATCCATCTCTTTTTTGGCTGGTGTCGAGGTAAAATGCTCTGCATATCCTATCAGTTTATTGGTCTCACCGCTCATTGCGGAAACCACTACGACCACATCATTGCCTTCTTCTCTTGCTTTTGCCACACGGTTGGTCACATTCTCAATCCGTTCAACATCCCCAACACTTGTACCACCGTACTTATGTACCACTAACATTCTCTTCTAAACCTTTTATTTTAATTAAAAAAAACCGGACCTTTTAAATCAAACCTTCCTGTATAAAGTGATTGATCACTCTACGATACACTCTGCGTTTAAAATAGGTCACTTTCTGAAACAGATCATCATACGTTACGAACTCGTACTCTTTAAACTCCGGGATCTCAAATGCCTGCAGATCGATCTTGGATTCATCTTTGAGACGTACCAGAAAATATTTCTGCGTCTGTCCGTCAAAAGGATACTGTTTTCCTTTGGCAACTGCAGGAAAATCATAGGTGATCCACTCAGGGAACTCACCTAATATCTCAACATCATTACAACCGATCTCCTCCAACAACTCTCTTAAAAGAGCATCTTGCGGTGTCTCCCCTTCATCAATTCCCCCTTGAGGGAACTGCCAGGCATTTTTGATATCACTTCTGTGGGCTACAAAGAATTCACACTTATCCGGATATTTCGAAGAGAGTATGATCGCTGCAACATTCGGTCTATACCTTTTTTTGCATTCCATCTACTACTCATTTTAATGACCAGGAACTATGTTTCCTGATTTTATATTATTTTTTACATTTAAAGAGATTCCTCTCTAAAATTCTGATATTATTCTACCTAAACTGCGGTTATAACCATATGAAAGAGCGTAAAATTTGTTAGTATATATACACATCCCCTACTGTGATTCAAAATGTCACTACTGTTCTTTCAACTCTTATGTTGACAAGTTTGACACTCGTACTGCATACATGAAAGCCCTCTACAGTCAACTTGCATTTGAACTCAAACGTTTTGATGCACAAATAAACAGTATTGAAACACTTTTTATCGGTGGAGGTACACCCTCTACAGTAGACCCTGAACTCTACAAACCTATTTTTGAACTTCTCAAACCCTACCTGCAGGAGGATGCAGAGATCACTACAGAGGCCAATCCAAACTCTGCCACAGAGTCCTGGTTAAAAGGGATGAAAGATCTCGGTGTGAACCGTGTGAGTTTCGGTGTACAGAGTTTTAATGATGAGAAACTCAAAGCACTTAACCGCGCACATACACCCGAACAGGCAAAACAAGCCATACGCACAGCCAAGGAACTTGGGTTTACGCATCTCTCTCTTGATCTCATCTATAATTATCAGGGAGATACAAAAGCTCTGCTTCTCAATGACATTGAAACCGCCTTTACCCTCCCCATAGACCACATCTCAGCCTATGAACTCACCATAGAAGACGGTACAAAATTCTCCTCCACACCGGAAGTACGTCAAGAAGATGAAAGTTTGGCTTTTTTTGTCGCAGATGAGATAGAAAAAAGAGGATTTAACGCTTATGAAATTTCAAACTTCGGGACATACCAAAGCAGACATAACAAAGGGTATTGGAAACTAAAAGACTACATTGGTGCGGGTGCAGGTGCTGTCGGTTTTTTAAAAGAGAGACGCTTTTACCCAACCACCGGCATAGAAGCTTACATTGAGAATCCTCTTCAAATCACAGAAGAAACCCTCACAAAAGAGGATTTGCAAACAGAGAAGCTCTTTTTAGGTTTACGTTCCAACGTTGGTATAGAAAAAGCTTCACTCTCAACAGAGATGATACAACGCACTGACCTGCTTTGTAAAGAAGGAAAATTAAAGCGTTATAACACACACTATTTCAATGAAAATTACTTTTTGAGTGATGAATTGGCACTCTTTATTTTAGGATAACACCTTCCAAAGGAAGAAAGTACCGTTAATTCTTAACTGTCTTTTTCCCTGCTTTTATCCATCCGTTCTCTATGCCGTCTTTGAGTTCATATACATGTTTGAATCCCATCTGATCCAAGCCCTGCCCCAGTACTTTTGTACGGTTTGCATGGGCACAGTAAATGATGAAAGGTTTGTTTTTGTCTTTGACCAGACGCCCAAGATTGTAAAACCACTCTGCCAGATCTGCCTCACCCTTTTCCGTAAAGAACATCATCTTGTGGGCCCCTTTGATGATACCCGTCTCTTTCCACTCCATAGGGGTACGTATATCAATGACCGGTACTCCCTTTGCCTGCATCTTCTCAAGTTCTGCCATACCGATCGTTTTAAATTGTGCAAAAAGTGTCACACTCAACAAAGCCAGTAATAATAGTATCTTTTTCATTTCTCATATCCTTCTATTTTTTTGAAAGTCTACTATAGAAAGGTTAATCTTTCTTTCATGCCTTTGTTTTAGACACTTTTCTCCATCTTTTTTAGAATAATTCGCTAAAATACACCAATTAAAACAAAGGCATAACAATGTTTGGCATCGGATTTACCGAAATACTTCTCATTTCTATTATTGCAATACTCTTTCTAGGTCCGGACAAGCTTCCTGAAACCATGGTACAGATCGCAAAGTTCATCAAGGGTGTTAAAAAAACCGTTGGTGACGCGAAAGGTGCACTTGAAGAAGAGATGAAGATCGCAGATCTTAAAGATGAAGCACTCAATTACAAAAAACAGCTTGATTCGGCTACCTCTGAACTACGGAGTTTTAAGAACATCGATCTGGATGACATTTTAGAAGATGAACCTACAGAGAAGAAATTGGCAAAACCTGAAACTCAAGAGAGTGTCAGCGAAACGAAAGTGGAACAAAAAAGTGACGTGGTGACATTCAAAAAGAAGTCACGCAAGAAGAAAGAAAAAACATCTGAAGAGAGCACAGAAAAAATAGCAGAGAATACAAGTGATAAAAAGACAGAAAAAAAAGAAGGTAATGCCTAATGTTTGATGATATACGCCCCCACCTCGTTGAACTTAGGAAAAGACTGGGACTTTCAGTTCTTTCTGTTTTCATTGCATTCATCATTGCCTTTACGTTTCACAATTCAATTTTGACATGGATCACCGCACCTCTGAACAATGCACTGACTGAAGTTGGACGCATTATTGAAACACAGGATAAAGCCACATGGAGTATGAAAACGGAAGAAAGCAATGTATCCGTGACCGTACAGAGTCAACCTGCCGACCTTGCCGACAAACTGCAGCATCGTTTAAACGAAGCTGCCAAGATCGCAGATACCAAACTCAGTCTTATTCTTGAAGATGCAGCCAAAGCAGCCAAAGATCTCAGTCTTTCACTGAAGATCCTCGATGAGAACCTGAGCAATATCAAAGCACACAATGAATTTGAGGGGAAGATCACAACACACCAGGTCGGTGGTGCATTCTTCGTTGCACTGAAGGTCTCTTTCTTTGCAGGTTTGCTTGGTGCCATGCCTTTTATACTTTATCAGCTATGGCTTTTTGTTGCACCGGGACTTTACAACAATGAAAAGAAAATGGTCATCCCTTTTGTAGCAGGCGGATCGATCATGTTCTTTATCGGTGTCATGTTTGCCTATTATGTGGTCACTCCGTTTGGTTTTCAATTCCTGATCACCTTTGGATCCTTCCTCTATACCCCCTTCATCAATATTGAAGATTATGTCGGTTTCTTTACCAAGATCATGCTTGGTTTCGGTGTAGCCTTTGAATTGCCTGTTTTTGCCTACTTCCTGGCACTTTTAGGACTGGTTACAGACCGTACACTCAAAGACTTTTTCAAGTATGCCGTAGTGATCATCTTTGTACTCGCTGCCCTTCTGACACCACCGGATATATTGACCCAGCTTCTTATGGCTGCACCGCTTATTATACTTTACGGTGTATCGATCCTTATCGTTCGTGCAGTCAACCCGGACAAAAGTGAACCGGAAGAAGATGACGAGGAAGAC
>CAZCBU010000057.1:0-3887 GCA_964496995.1 uncultured Sulfurovum sp. | reverse complement strand
TAAGCTGTTTGAGGGATTTTTTTGGAGAAGTAAGAAGGGTGGAGGTAAAATATTCCTCTCCAAGTTCGGCAGCTTTTTGGGCACTTACTTCAAAACGTTTGTCAAAACAAACAGCACAACGTGCCCCTTTTTCAGGCTCTTTTTCAAGCCCCTGTACTGCTTCAAGCCACTTCTCGGTATCATACTCTCCTTCTATGAGTTCAATACCCAGCATGCTGCAACTGCGTTTGACATCGAGCAGTCGAAGATAGTACTCGGAGTAGGGATGGATATTGGGGTCATAGAAAAAACCTACAAGTCTCTCTTCAGGGTAGTCCTCTCTGAGCTTTTGTAAAAAATAGTGGCTATCTACACTGCAACAGATATGTACAAGCAAAAGCAGATCCTTTTTATGTGTTACAATCCCGGATATTTCTCTTTTTCCGGCTTTTCCGCCGGATATTGTAGTATGAGCAGGGAAGATTGTCAATAGTGGGAAGGTTTCATCATATATATTTGTAAACTATGCTAAAATTTAGATTTAAGAAGAACTTGCAAAGTTGGGAAAGTGATGAAACTACTGGTCAGTGCCTTGGAACATTCTGCGAATATCCATTTAAACTCCCTGAAAAAGGAGTTGGGCGAAGATGTAGAGTTTATCGGGATCTTCGATAAAAAGCTTGGGAAACCCATTGTAGATCTTCAGGCGCTTTCTGTCATGGGGTTCATTGATGCTCTCAAAAAGATACGCTATTTCTTTGCACTGAACAAAAGGATGGCTTCACTGGCTGGAGAAGTGGACAAAGTACTTCTCATAGACTCTTCTGCATTCAACCTTCCCCTTGCAAAGAAGATCAAGGAACGGTATCCGGAAAAAGAGATCATCTACTATATACTTCCCCAGGCCTGGGCCTGGAAACGTAAACGTATCAAGGTACTGGAACAGAATATTGACAGGCTGGCATCTATCCTTCCTTTTGAAAAGAACTATTATTCTCCGGAGGCACCTATTACTTACGTGGGACATCCGCTTCTGGACATCATACAGGATTTCAAGGAGTCGGTTGAACCTGAAAGCAGGAAAATCGTTTTTATGCCCGGAAGCAGGAAGAGTGAGATCAGTAAACTTATGCCAGTCTTTAAAGAGGTGCTTGACGGACTGGAAGGAGTTGAAGCGACACTGGTAGTCCCTGAACACTTCAGTAAAGAAGAGATAAATGAACTTTACGGTACACTAACTGATTTTAAAATTGCACATAATGCCCATGTGGCCCTCTATCATGCTGATTTCGCGTTTATCTGTAGCGGGACTGCGACACTGGAAGCAGCATTGATAGGAACACCGTTCATTCTGGCCTACATTGCCAAACCGCTGGATTATTTCATCGCAAGCAGACTGGTCAAACTTGAGTTCGTGGGATTGAGCAATATCATGTTCACCCAGTTCAACGACAGGCCTCTGCATCCGGAGTTCATTCAGGAGAATGTTACGGCTGAGAACCTTTTGAGGGCGTATCGGGAGTATGACAGGAAAAAATTCCTCGAAGACTCCAGAAGTCTGAGGTCATACCTGGAACATGGCAGTTCAAAAACCGTTGCAAAAATGATAGAGGATAGAAATGAAAATTAATTTTATAGATTTACAGGCACAGTACAGAGAATATCGTTCAGAGATCGATCAGGAAGTATATGAGGTTTTTTCTTCAGCACAGTTCATCGGTGGAGAGAAACTGAATCGTTTTGAGGATGCCCTCTCAGCCTATACCGGATCGAAACACGCTATAGGCTGCAGCAGCGGTACTGATGCACTTCTGCTTTCACTTATGGCTCTTGACATCGGTCCGGGAGATGAGGTGATCACGACACCTTTTACTTTCATCTCAACTGCTGAGGTGATTGCTTTACTGGGTGCGAAGCCTGTGTTCGTTGATATCCTGGAAGAGACATACAATATCGATCCTGCGAAGATCGAAAAGGTCATAACGGAAAATACCAAAGCGATCATCCCGGTTTCCCTTTACGGCCAATGTGCAGATATGGATGCGATAAATGCTATTGCGGACAAACATGGTCTAACTGTGATTGAAGATGGATGCCAAAGCTTCGGAGCGACCTATAAAGGGAAAAAGTCCTGTAACCTTTCAACGATCGGATGTACGAGTTTCTTCCCATCCAAACCTCTGGGTGCATATGGGGACGGTGGTGCAATCTTTACCAACAGTGACAAGTTGGCAGAGAAAATACGAATGTTGCTCAACCATGGCCAGAATGAAAGGTACAGACATAAATATATAGGGATAAACGGGAGACTGGATGCTGTGCAGGCTGCTGTACTGAATGTCAAGCTCAAACATTTCAGCAAAGAAGTAGAGAAAAGAATGGAGATTGCAGAGAGATATACGGTTATGCTGGAAGAGACCTCTCTGATAACTCCCTATATCGAACCGCACAACACAAGTGTTTATGCACAATACTCGGTAAGAGTGAAAGACAGAGAAGGTATGGTAGCAAAGCTGAGTGCCAGAGATATTCCTACAGCGGTACATTATCCTCTTCCGCTTCATCTGCAGGAGGTCTTTACCTATCTTGGGCATAAAAAGGGGGACTTCCCTGTGAGCGAAAAAGTGGCTTCGGAGATCCTTTCTCTGCCCATGAGCCCTTATCTGACAGAAGAACAGCAAGATTTTATCGTCGAAGCGATCAAAGGTGAGTAATGCATAAAATAGCGATTGTAGGTTTGGGGGTGATGGGTAGGAACCATTACCGTACTTTAAAAAAGATGGATAGTGTAGAGATCGTCGGTCTATGCGATATTACAGAGAAGAGCGAATATGATGAACCTTTCTATACCGATCTCCCAACAATGCTTGACGAGGTAAAACCCGAAGCTGTGATCATCGCTGCTCCCACTTTCCTGCACAAGGATATCGCACTTGCATGTGCCGAAAGGAAGATTGATGTTTTTCTCGAAAAACCTGCCGCAGCCAGTGTGAGTGAGGCGAAAGAGATCCTTGATGCGGTTGAAAAGGGCGGCATAAAGAGCTGTGTAGGCCATATTGAAAGGTTTAACCCTGTGGTCAAAGCACTTATGAACGAGATCAATGATCATGAGATACTTGCAATATCCATTATCCGAAGCGGTGCTTTTCCCGAGCGGATCGCTGATGTTGGGGTATTGACAGACCTTTCGGTCCATGACAGTGATCTTATTCGGTTTATTACGAAAAAAAATATTGTAAAAAGCGCTGTGTTCAAGTCGCAGAAGATCCATAAGACACATGAGGATAATGCCATACTTGCATTTGAACTTGAAGGTGAGGTGGTTGGAGATATCTCGACGAACTGGCTGACACCTTATAAGAAAAGAAGTATTGCAGTTGCCTGCAGGGTTGATGAACAAAGCAAAATCAAGTATTTTGAAGCAGATTTGATCTCCCAGACACTGAAAGAACGGATCAATATTGATGCGAACTCCCATACCACAAGAAACTGTTTCATTCAGAGGTCTGATGCACTTTATGAAGAACTTGAGGCTTTTATAAAATATCTTAAAACAGGTGAAAGAGACACACTTGCATCGGTATCTGACAGTATCATTACCTTGGAGATTGCAAATGATTCATAACACTGCAATCATAGAAGAGGGTGCAGTCATCGAAGAGAATGTTACCATTGGACCGTTCTGTTATGTAGGCAAGGATGTCCATCTCAGTAGAGGTAGCAGACTGGAGTCCAATGTTATCATAAAAGGCAGGACTTTTATCGATGAAGATGTGAGAATATTCAGTTTCACTATGATTGGGGAGGAGTTTTCCGAGATCAGCATCGGTAAAAAAACCCAGATCAGAGAATTTGCCCAGATAGGCACACAGGTTGAAAAGGCTGATCAGGTAAAAAAGATAACGATT
>CAZCBU010000056.1:0-16016 GCA_964496995.1 uncultured Sulfurovum sp. | reverse complement strand
CATCGTCTATAAGGTCCTCAGATTCCAGCACTTTGACATAGCCTTCGGAAGCACCGGTTTTATGCTTCTGGGGTACATAGTTTTCCATGATCGGTTCGAACCAGCGATTGACCTGCTCGACGACATGTCTGGAAGAACGGTAATTGGTATCCATCTGTTCTATCCTCACCCCGTAATTCTCAGCCACCTTGTCAAACAACTCTTCTACACCACCCCGAAAACGGTAGAGCGACTGCTTTGTATCTCCGACATAAAAGAAAGATTTAAATTCACTCTGTCCCTGTCCTGCAAAAATCTCATCGATCAGTGGTTTGAGCAACAGAAACTGCAGTGTAGAAGTATCCTGAAACTCATCCAGCAGAATGTGTTTGAATTTGGAATCTATTTTAAAATACAAAAACTCCTTGGAAATACTCTCATGCAGAAGCCTGTAGGTAAAATAGGTCAAGTCATCAAAGGTCAGGATACCTGAGGTTTTTGCATTGGAAATGGTCGCATTTCGATAATAGTCATAGATTTTAAAAAGGTTGGACAGTACGATCGACTCTTTGGCTTTCGCCCACAGGGAAAGTGCTGATTTCAGTGAAACATAAATGCTTTCTATCTCCTCATTGGCCACCTTTTTAAACCAGGAGTGTTCAGATAAAGACGCTTTCTCAAAAAGGCCTTTTACAAATAACTCTTTGACCGTTTTGGTATCAAACTGCTTCACTGCCCTGTCTGCTGCACCTGCATCCATCAGTGCTTTGATCATACCAAGTCTCAGTGCTTCGATCTTCTCTTCCTGTGCAGTCACCTGAAGTCTATTCTCTTCCACATTTGGAAGCAGCGGATCCACTTTATAAAAGTTTTGCATCAATTCAAAGATCTTATTGAACCGTTTGTCTTCAATATCCATTGCCAGCTTCACCAGCGAAGAGAGCAGTCCTGCAGCCTGTACCTCTTCAAGAAAATGTTTCTCCAAAGCCTCATCTCCCTGCTCTTTGGTCACAAAATCAGGTTCCAGACCAAGTTCCAGAGAAGCAGACCTGAGTATGGAAGAGAAGAAAGAGTCCAGGGTCACAATATAGGAAGTAGAAGCTAAAAATCTTCCCAAGACTTCAGGTTGTTTTGCAAGCAGTTCTGCTCTGCTCAGACCGGTCTCCATACAAATGGCATCGGTAAAAGCAGTATTGGAATCATCATCCAGACTGCGCAGAGAGTCTACTACCCTTTGACGCATCTCTGCTGCTGCTTTATTGGTAAAGGTCGCTGCCAGTATACTCGAAGGAGACTCTCCCATAAAAAGCAGTGCAATGTAGCGTACAGACAGTGCAAATGTCTTACCACTTCCTGCTGAAGCTGAATAGGCCAGAAACGGTTTAAACTGCATAGAAACTCTTTGTTTTTTATTTTTCATATCATACCATATCTACATATTTACCTTGTCTCACTATAATACCGTTCATCAAACACTAAGGATCTTCATGCTCAAACATCTTTTCTTCTGGGTCATCGGTATATTCACCTTGCTCCAGGCCATTCAGATACATATATCCGAACCACCTGCACATATTGACCCGAACAAGGAGATACAGGCTCCAAAAGAGATCACTGCCATGTTTAAAACCTCATGTTACGACTGCCACTCCTACCAGACAGAAATACCCTGGTATGGGCATGTTTTTCCTATGTCATTGGAAGTAAAAAGCCACATCAAAGAAGGAAGAAGAGCAGTTAATTTTCAGGAATGGGACAATTATGACGAAGCAAAGAAACAAAAGATCTATAAAGGCATTGTCAAAACCATCAATTTCAGAATGCCTGTACCCATGTATCTAAAGATGCATGAAGATGCCAAACTCAGTAAAAAAGAGCGTGACCAGATCAAAACCTGGGCACAAAGCCATGTGATCGAAGAGGAGCGTTAAAGCGTATCGTTAAAGGTACTCTCCCCGTTCACACATTAAAGCAAATTCACAATATTTGCACTTTTGTAAATTTTCACATTTCTCTGCCATAAAACGCTTTGTCTGTTTCAGGTTGATGATATGTTCTGACAAAAGTGCATTTTTCTCCTCCAGAACAGTGATCTCTTCCAACTCGCCTTTTTCAAATATCTTCATAAATGCCAACGTGATATTCTGGTATTTCCCGCTAAGCAGATGATGGTAGATACTCATTTGAAAGTCTACAAGGTTTTCAAGGTTTTTTGTTTTATTGGCCTCACTGATAGAACCTGTTTTATAGTCGATCACCAGGGTATCTGTATTGTTCTGGTCTATACGGTCAATGCGCCCCTTAAAGCGAAGACCACCGATCTCTCCCGTGAACTCTTTTTCCCTCTCCACCACTTTCCATTCTGCGTTAAAATGTGCGATCTGTGCATCGATGAAACCCTTTAGTTTCTCTTTCCATAACAGCTTTTGATATACGGTCTTTGCATCATTCAAAGGCAAAAGTTCATCCAGTAAAATATCGATCTTTTTGGCTATCTCTTCTTTTGAGTCGTAGCTGTTCGATATTTGATACAGGTGATCCAGGAGCGAATGCAAAAAGAGTCCTTCATTCAAGGTCTCTTCCTCTTTGGCCTGTATCTTCCTGATGTAACGGTAGTAGTATTTTCTCTTGCACTCCAGATAGGTCTTCAGCCGTGAAGCTGACCATACGATCTTCTGGGCATCGAAATGTTCAACCAAAGGATCTTCCTCTTCTACAGGATCCCTACTGTTCCCATACAAAATATTATGCTGAACAACAGCCTGTTCCACCTTTTCCAAACCCAACTCATAAAGAAACTTGGAAGGCAGTTTATTGTCACTGCCGGAGTAGATCACAACAGACTGTGCAGCTTCTTCCAGTAAACGCTTATAATACTGTTTCTGTAAAGCTTCTCTGTCATGCTTCGTAGGGAGCTTTGCAAAAGCCCTGACGGATGAATTTAAAAACTGGTCTTTACTGGAAGTTGCAGGCACCACCCCTTCATTGAAGTCAACAATGACAACACCTTTAAAACTTACTCCTCTGGTCTCCAGTACACCCATGACCGTAACAAGCCCGCCTCTTACATCATCCAGCGTGATCTTTGAGAGTGCTTTAAGCCATAAAAAAAGCCACTCTTTATACCTGAGCGATTCAGCATCAAAGATCTTTAAAAAATGCAGATATTGCTCGTAGACTCTTTCATTGTATTTCTCTTTCTCCTCAGAAGGTACATCTAGCAGATGCAAAGTTTCAAGAGAGAGAAAAAATGCATTAACATCCACTTTTTCCGAGGCATTGATCTCTGCTATCTTCTCCACATCCAAACCATAACGTTCCAGTAAAAAACGACTCTCTTTATCATGACTTTGCCAATACCCATAGATCGCTTCAAGTGATCTGTAGATCCTGCCTTTACTATAGTCATATCCCATGGCAAAGTTCAGATTATTCTGTTTGTCAAAGAGTGTAAAGTGTTCTTTAAAGCTCTCATCCGGAAGGATCAGGACAATATCTCTGGCATCCATACCGTCATCTACCATCTTCTGGATCTGCATAAATGCCAATGCGATCTGCTCTTCTCTCTCTTCGACTGCATACACTTTTGCATTTATCTTCGCCGTATTCGCTACTTCTTCCAAAACTGTTTTATTTGAGAAATCAAAGACCACCTTTTTATTATTAGGCAGTTTGATACCGTACACTTCAAAACGTTCCTGCATCTTCCTGTTGAATTGACTTGTCGTGTAGTGTATGATCACCTCTGTCACTTGTGATACCTGTTCCAAGAGTGACAGTTCAAAATGGATCAGATAGCCCTCAAGATGTATTTCAATACGGGTATAGCCACTTATAAATCCTTCGTTAAGCCTATAAGTGTATGGGATGAAGGCTTTATCGGTATACCCTTTTTCATCCAGTAGCGCTTTATAGTTATGCAGTAACTCTTCAAGAATATTCAAGTGCTTTTCAAACTCTGCATAGGCATCGGCATGTGCCAAAGTTTCAAAATCGACATTTTCAGCTGCCAACTCTTCAAAAAACTTGAAGAGTGCATCACTTTTGGTAAAAAAGCGTACCAGATCCCGGTTGACATTCAAAGTTTCAAAGCGATCGAATTTTGCTGCTTCTCTAAGGTACAGAATACGCTGAAGCGGATCTATCTGTATCTTGTTCTCTATGAGTATAGCCCTCTTTTCAAACTCATCCATACGCATGAGTGTGGGTAAAAAACCTTCCTGCTCTTTGAATGATTCACTGATACTTCGTAAAGCTCTTGATGTAGGATAAATATGGAGTTGATTATGACTCAGCATGGAGTGCTTCGCCTGCATTGAATTTTAATTCTTATCATAGAAGGGAGTATAGCATATTTACTCGCAGGTCGGGGTGCCCTCACCCCGACCTACACAAAATTCTTAAGGTTTCAGGTAGGCAGGAAGCTGTGAGTACCCGACCGCTTCACCGATCTTTGCTCTCAGTTGAAGCGTATATCTTCCCGGTTCTGAAATATTGATATCTTTCACAAGATATTTCCCGTCACTAAAAGGGATAGTCTCAACATAATTGTCATCTTTGACCGTATGTGGGCGGGTCAGGAGAAAACTCACGTTGGCATCAGAAACAACCGTACCATCCTTGGCAACCACCAGGTAAGTGAAACTATTCATGCCTTGATCCAATGCTACAGGATCAGGCTGTTTCACCTTACTGTTGATATTGTCTTTCATGACCATGGTCTTTACATTTGAAAGCTTTATGTCATAGTTTTTATCAAACACCTGCTTTTTTTCAATGATCTCATTAATATTATAATCAGCGACCTGATACTTCAACATATACTCATTGGACTCCTGCACGGGTATAGAAGAAGCCGACTTGACCGTCCAGTAACTCAATGTAATTCCCAAAATGAGAAAACCCAAGATCATATGTGGCCAGTAACTTTTCTCTTTATTGTTCTTTGCCATTTTTAATCCTCATATAAAGTGGTCTGAATATAAACATCCAAAATACCAGCAATGCACCAATGATCACAATAACTTGCAACCCTTTGATGATGTACCGTGTTTCATTTGGTATGGTTGTCGTCATTTCAATATTTTTTGAATCAGCGATCTGGTCTGCCAATTCTGAAAACCCCTGAACGACACCAATGTTAAATTTATCTTCTTTCGTATTTTTGTCTTTTGCAGCTATCACATCGATCGTAGCATCCATCACATCACTTTTATCATAAAGTGATCCCAACTCTTTTGAAGAAGGTATGAGCGCTACTCTGCCTTTTGTTTCTGCTTTGGCAGTGATCACAGCATTAGGTGCAAATATCAACAATACAAACGGCTTGCTTAAGTTAGCTTCATATTTCTTACTGTATGCCACAAGGTTGAATCTCTCCGGGAAATTCTCATTTGTAGCAACTACATATCCATTCACACCCGTCTTAGACAGTAATTCGTTTGCCATTGTTTCTATAAGCTTTGCAGCTTCAGGCTTTAAAATGTCATCTTTGAGAATATGTGTAGCGTTCAGTAGAAGTGGAAGTAACAAAGCAAGCAAGGCGAACCTTACTTGAACTTTGAACATAAATTATCCTATAAATAGGTGGTTTGGTGTAAGTACTGCCCATGCTGTATACACAGCGGTAATTACCATACCCCAACCAAGTACTTTATCCATAATTGTAATCATCTTTTATCCTTTATGAATTATTTCGCGTCTTGGAATGCAAAATTTGCATTCTCAGTACTGTTCATTTTCACATTATCCAAATTACTGGTAATAGGTGTCGGATCATAAAAATTACTTGCACTACCCTGCTGTACACCAATACCCCATACTGTCAAGAAGACAAGGATACTTAGTAAAAGTACAGTAGCGATCAGCATACCTGTTACACCATTAAGACCAAATACAGATCTGTTTGTATTTTCAGTTGCTGCCATTTTATTCTCCTTTTAATGTTTGAATATATGCTGAAAGTGCTTTGGTTTGTATCGGTGTCATTCTGTCATGGAATGCAGGCATTGTACCAAGCGCACCTTTTTTACCATTTTTAACCACGTTTGTGATCAAAGTATCATCATATTCAGCAATGTTTGCTGCCATACCATTCATACCTTTACCATCCGGTCCGTGACATGATGCACATGCTGCAAATGAAGCAGGCTGTTCACCCTTCATACCACCGGCAACATACTTGGCGATATCTTTAGCATCTTGACCTGTCGCCATCATTGGAGGCATTGCACCCATTGAATAACCCAACTGGTTTGAACCTTTTTCAATAACATCAAGTACTTGTGCTTCACTCATTCTCGATGTAAAGTCATGTGCCTTTCCTGAAAGTCCATCACCTGTCGTACCGTGACATGGTGCACACTGTACCAAGAAAATAGACTCGCCCATTTCTTTAAGTGTTGCAGCATCTGCATTCTTGTGCACTTCTTCGAACTTGGCATTATATGCTTTTACTTCTTTGTTCCACTCACCGATCTGGCTGTAACCGTTTACAGGGAAACCGATTGTCCAGTACCACATAGCCCAGATCATTGTTCCTAAAAATGAGAATGCCCATCCTGAAGGAAGTTCATTTTTATACTCACCGATACCATCCCAGTTCTCTTCTGCAAGTTCACCACCTGCCGTATCTGTTTTCATCTGGTTGATATATTTAATCGATACACCTACCGTAAGTACTGCAATTGCTACAGCACCGATCATTGTTATTAAGTTGATAGGATCACTCAGATCAATGTTCATCGATTTAACTACATAGATCGTAGCCCCAATGAGTATTGCTGCAAAGAGTAGTCCTTTTGCCATTAATGCATTCATTTATTTCGCTCCTTTTTTTCATCAGAGACAGGATCACTTGTATTGATGGGTTCGCTATTGATCTCATCATCGAGAGCAATATTCCCCAGTTTCTCGTAATCCTTCTCACCCTTTTTTTCACTTCTATAAAGGTATATAATATACCCGTACAACATCACCACCAGGAAAATGGTCATAAAGAAAGAGGCATAGCCCTGAAGTTCTCTAATGTCCATTTATCTTCACTACTTCAATCTGTTAAGATATGCAATCAAAGCTACAATTTCAGGAACTTTTCCTGCCGCAACTGCATCTTTAACATCTTGGTTTTTCATATCCGCAGCAATTTTTGATGCTTCAGCCAATACTTTTGGCTTATAAGCTTCCCAGGCTGCTTTACCTGGCTGAACATCATCACCATAAGGTGTTTTAAATACATTTTTTACTGTAACTGCCTCAGCATATGCTGTTTCAATATCAGAAATATTTGTAAAGTGATGTTTATAAGCCGGCATAATAGATCCCGGTACTACTGATGTAGGCTCCCACATATGGTTTTCATGCCAGTCCGTTGTTCTGTAGTTTCCTACACGGTGAAGGTCCGGACCAGTTCTTTTTGAACCCCAAAGGAACGGTCTGTCATATGCATATTCCCCAGAAAGTGAATACTGACCATATCTGTCAGTTTCTGCTTTAAATGGACGGATCAACTGTGAGTGACATGCAATACACTGATCTTTTTTATAGACTTCTTTACCTGCAAGCTCAAGTACAGAGTAAGGCTTAAGCCCTACAACCGGTCTTGATGCTTCGGCAAAGTTAGGCAGGATCTCAATAAGACCTGCGAACGCGATAACTACAAATACTCCTACAGAGAAGAAGAATGGATTTTTTTCTAACCAATGAAACATAACCTACCTCCTTATGCCATAGGTGATCTGAACTGTGGTTCTTCTGTAAGCTCTCTAGAAGAAGACATAGTTTTTATCATATTGTAAGCGAACATCAAGAATCCAATTAGGTACATAACACCTGAAAGAGCTCTGATCGCATAGTAAGGGTGAAGTACAGTTACTGTATCGATGAATGAATACATCAAGTTACCATACTCATCAACTGCTCTCCACATCATACCCTGTGTGATACCTGCGATCCACATAGAAGTAAAGTAAAGAACAACTGCTGTTGTCTGAAGCCAGAATTGTGCTTCAAGTAATTTCTTAGAGTAGATCTCTCTTTTGAACATACGTGGAGCCATGTGGAACAATGCCGCCATGATCATAAATACAACCCAACCAAGTACACCATCGTGAACGTGTCCAGGGATCCAGTCTGTAAAGTGCGCAATTGCATTAACTGATTTGATCGCCTGAATCGGTCCTTCAAGAGTAGAAAGCATATAGAATGTAGATGCCAATACCATGAACTTGATCAGTGGGTTTTCAGTTAACTGGTTCCACTCACCTTTCATGGTAAGAAGCATGTTGATCGCTGAACCCCAAGATGGGAGAATAAGTACTACTGAGAATACTGATCCCATTGTCTGCATCCAATCCGGAACTGTTGACCATAGAAGGTGGTGTGAACCGGCCCAAAGGTAAACGAACATAAGACCCCAGAAAGAGAGTAAAGAGAGTTTATATGAATAAACTGCCTGACCAGACTCTTTTGGAAGGAAGTAATAGATCATTGCAACGATAGGTACAGTAAATCCAAATGCAACCGCATTGTGACCATACCACCATTGAACAAGTGCATCATTCGTACCCGAGTACATTGATACTGAGTGAAGGATAGAACCAACACCACCAACAAAGTATGTAGGTACTGCCATGTTGTTGAAAAGATAAAGCATAGCTATACCGAGGAAACATGCAATATAGTACCACATAGAGATATAAAGTGCTTTTTCTCTTCTGATACCGATAAGACCGAACATTGCTACACCCCAAAGTACCCAAACAATAACAATAACGATATCTATCGGCCACTCAAATTGTGCATACTCTTTTGATTGCGTATACCCCAATAAAAGAGTGATCACTGCAATAAGTGCACCTACAAAATAGAGCCAGAAGTGCAATTTACCGATAAACATAATAAACTTAGACTCTGCCATAGAGACTTTTAGAACTCTTTGTGCACTGTAATAGAAAGTAGCGAAAACCCCACTTAACGTAAATCCAAAAATAACTATATTTGTGTGCAATGGTCTTAATCTTGAAAATGTACCATATTCACCCAATAAGTAGTTCAATTCCGGAAATGCCAGTTGTGCCGCTATAAGCGTACCAATCAACATACCTAAAAATCCAAACAAAATTGTTGTATAAGTAAACAATTTAGCTACGGAATAATCGTATTCTAATGCTGCGTTTGATTGCATGCATACCCCCTTGTATAAAATTCTATGTTGTAAAAATGACAATATTTGACAACATTCGTGTTAATTATAGGTTTTTTTTTCCAATATTGAGCTTAAATTTAAACTTATGAGGTAGATTTGTTAACTGAATATTAACAATGTGGATAGAATCGTCGCAAATTACCCGTCACTCGGGAGAAAATGGCTTTAAGTAAGAGTAAAACACTCCTAATTAGAGCCGTTTATGAGAGCATTCTCAGGCTTTTCCCTTCGCAGATTGGATAGAGTGTATATAGGTATAATCCACTTTGATCGTCTGCTCTTTTGGAAGGTATTTTGAAAGTCTCTTGACCATAGCTTCAAAATCCGGGAAAAGATAATTTGCCATGGATCCCGGGATCGGATTTATCTCGTTAAGAAGGACTTCGTCATTGACCACAAAAAAGTCACAACGGATAATGCTTCCTTTGAAAAGCGGATCATAGATCTTTTTAAAGCTCTCTTGTATCTTCTCTTTCAATGCATCTGTGATATCTGCCGCAAGAACCTGTGAATCACGTGAAAAATCCATATATTTCTTTTCAAAATCAAGGAACTCCTCTTTTTGCGGTTCTTCGACAATGGAAAGCTCCCAACCGTCTGTATAGCATCCTGCCTGATTGAACTCTTTTACACCTTCTATAAATGGCTCGACGATCACATCAGCATCAAATTCAAATGCAACATCAAGTGCATAGTCAAGCTCTGAAGCCTCTTTGACAATGCTCACGCCAATACTGCTTCCAAGACGTACAGGCTTGATGATAACAGGGTATTCCATACTTATATCTCTAGTACCGTTTTTAGTCAAATGTTCATATGCAACCGTCTTGACACCAAGACTCTTTGCCAAAAACTTGGTATAGAGTTTGTTATACGAAAGCGCAGATGCTTCTGTTCTCGGAGAGATGAACGGAATACCGAAAAATTCCATCATAGAGGAGATCTTCCCGTCTTCACCATCACGTCCATGAATAAGATTCAAAGCTACATCAAATTCAACAGCTTTAGATCCAAACATACCATCTGCAAAGAAACCACCTTGTTTGAGTGTAAGCTGTTTCCCTTTTTTGTACTCACCTGAAGAAAAAAGTTTAGAGTTTATTTTATCGGTATCTACCAGATAAAACTCTCTGTTCGGAGAAACAAAAACATATGTTAAAGTACTTTTTTTAAGTACTTTTTTCATTGTGATAGCCGAGACGATACTGATCTCATGCTCAAAGCTGGATCCACCAAAGAGGATTGCTATATTCATCTTATTTTCCTTATATTACATGTAGGGTCGATCTATCGACCACAGATATATCAAAGGTCGGTGAACCGACCCTACAGTTTTACCCAAGCATTTTGGCAAATTCACCAAAAATATAAGCAGACTCATGCGGTCCGGGACTTGCCTCCGGGTGGTGCTGTACCGACATGGTCGGAGAGTCATTATACTTAAGTCCTTCAATGGTGTTGTCAAAAAGATTCATATGGGTCACTGTTGCCACTTCTGTGATATTGTCAGGCACATTATAGTTATGGTTCTGTGCCGTGATCTCTACAGTACCTGTCACTTCATTTTTCACAGGGTGATTCCCGCCATGGTGACCGAATTTCAATTTATAGGTATCATATCCGTGAGAGATAGAAAGAAGCTGATGCCCAAGACAAATCCCGAATAACGGTACTTTACGGGCGATCAGTTTTTTGATCTTCTCCTGCTCCTCTTTTAAAATAAGCGGATCACCGGGTCCATTTGAAAGAAAGACACCGTCAATCTCTTTTGCATCAAGTTTTGCAATGATCTCTTCAGCAGACATGGAGTTTGGTACAACCGTTACTTCCATTCCCGCATGTGTCAGTTCATTCAGGATATTTCTTTTGATACCAAAATCCAAGGCAATGATCTTTTTTGTTGTTTCAGGCTTGTCATACGTAAAAGTATCCGTATTGTAACGTGCTTCACTATGGACATAGGACTCTTTTGTACTGACCTGTTCTATATAGTTCACTTCTTCAATTCTGGGTGAAATATCAAGTACTTTTTTCAACGTTTCTTTGTCATGGGTCTCTGTTGAAGCAACCATCATCATGGCTCCCTCATTTCTTAACATTTTGGTTAAAAAACGTGTGTCAATATCAGAGATCCCCAGTACATTTTCTCGTTTAAGCAGTTCTGCCAATGTCTCTTCACATCTGAAGTTTGACGGACGGTCCTGATAGGTACGCACAATGATCCCTTTACAGTGGGCTCCTTTGCTCTCCATATCCTGAGTGTTACATCCCACATTACCGATCTCCGGCATTGTAAATGTCACAAACTGACCTGCATATGAAGGGTCGGTCACGATCTCCTGATAGCCTGTCAGGGACGTGTTAAAAACGATCTCTCCGACAGAAGTACCCTCTGCACCAAAACCTTTGGCCTCCAGAAAAAGACCATTTTCAAAATAAAGTGATACTTTTTGCATTACAACATTCCTCTTTTAGCTAATTCTTCCTGATACAATCTCTCATAAAGCAGTTCATAATCCTGTGTTCCCGGGATGATCTCTCTTTCCATATTCTTGATCTTGTCATACACAAGGTCATCGATCTCATCATAGGCATCCGCAAACGCTTTGAATGATTTGAAGATCACGTTCTTCACCTGATTTTCATTGACCGTGTACTCTGCCAGATAGTTCTCATACAATTCATCCAATATAAGGTGGGCAAGGTCATTATAGCGGTCATCATAATTCATGATCACACCATGATCTGCCGCCATTTTCTTTTTGATCATAAAGAAAAGCTGTCTCTCATCCGCATGCTGGAATTCAATCTCATCATAATTCTCATCAATGATCTTTTTCACTTTTTCATCAAGTGCATGCTCTTTGGCAAGATTTTCATCAATGATCTTTTTTGCAGCTTCAACCACTGCTTCTCTACCTTTCGGCAGTGTAATAAAAGGAGCATTGGCTAAGTCAATCCCAATTTTGGTTGCGACATATCCTGTCTGTTGTGGTTTTAATCTCATTTTTACCCCTTATTATCTAATTATTGTGTCTTCACGTTCCGGACTTGTGGAGATGATCCCCATTTTTGTCCCGATCATCTCCTCAAGTGCCAAAATATATGATTTTGCTGTTTCCGGAAGTTCATCAAACGTACGTGCACCCTCGGTTTTGTCCCAGCCCGGGAATGATTTGTATATCGGTGTGGCATCTTCAAGATCATACGGTACATAGTTGATCTCTTTTCCGTCTACTTCATACGCAACGCAGACTTTCACCTGATCAAAACCGTCAAGTACATCCAGTTTCATCAACGCAACCTGGTCCACACCGTTCACACGCACTGCATGGCGCATTGCTACAGCATCGAACCAGCCGCATCTTCTTGGACGACCGGTCGTCGTACCGAACTCATGTCCGTTTTCACGAAGCTTGTCACCTTCAGCACCAAAATCTTCACTCGGGAAAGGTCCGTTTCCTACTCTGGTACAGTAGGCTTTGGCAATCCCTGTTACTTTTCCAAGATCTTTCGGATTCAGTCCCAGACCGGAACATGCTCCGGCAGAAACCGTTGTTGAAGAGGTCACATACGGATAGGTACCATGGTCAATATCAAGCATCGTTCCCTGGGCACCTTCAAGCAGTACTTTTTTGTCTTCATCCAAAATATTCCACATCAACTGTGTTGTGTCCGTAATGTATGGTCCAAGGATCTTCTTATAGCCTTCAAGTTCAGCCAATAGGTCTGCTTCCTTAGGCGCTTCTACACCCATCGCATCAAAGATCGGTTTATTCTGTGCAAAGAAGTCTACAATTTTTCCTGTAAGCTTCGCAGGGTCAAGCAGTTCACCCAGTCTATGGCCTACACGTGCTACTTTGTCACCGTAGGCAGGTCCAATTCCCTTACCGGTTGTACCGATGGCTTTATCACCTTTCAGACGCTCTCTTGCCTGGTCGATCATCGCATGATATGGCAAAAGGACGTGTGCTTTGTCTGAAAGGAAAAGTCTGCCTTCAAGGTCATCGAACTGCTCCATCTCTTTAATGAAATCTACCGGAGAAAGGACTACACCGTTTCCGACAACATTCTTTGCACTTGGGTTAAGTACACCCGACGGAATAAGGTGTAAAGCATACTTTTTATCACCAATGACAATGGTGTGCCCGGCATTATGTCCACCGGCAAAACGGCACACATAGTCGTGTGTCTGTGCCATATGGTCAACAATTTTTCCTTTTCCTTCATCTCCCCACTGGAGACCTACGATCAAATCTGCTTTACTCATTTTATTCCCTACTCATTTTATTGGTAACACACTCATCTGTATAGAGTGCAAATCCTGCTGCTTCAACACCGTCGATCGTGTAAATCCCGCCCATTGCCAAAAGGGCATTGCCTTCAAACATTCTGAATGTCAAAGAGTCGTAATATCTCATTTTTGCATAAAAGAGCGGTGAAATGACCATATTGGCATAGTCTACTTTTTCTGTTGCCTCTTTAATTTTTGAAAGTTCTTCTTGAATGTCGGAAGGGAACATAGAGATATCATTAAGATCTTCCACACAATTCAAACGAACCAATGCCTCTATCCAGTCCAGATCAGCGGACATGATCTGCTCAACATGCATAGATTTCAATACATCCAAAGAGACCCCATACTTTTCATTTAAAAGGTGAGGAATACGAATGTTTGATATCTGCATCACCGGCTCAGCACCAATTTCTGATAAAAGCAGTGTACTTGTTCTCACCACATCTTCAAAAGAGCCGTCAATGATCTCTGCACCGATCTGATACTGCTCTGTCGTCGGGAACGTCACCGTCGGCTGATTATAGAACCATTTTTTGGATTCTGTAGAACGCCCCAGTCTTTTGGTCACAATACGTACAACGTCTGCTGTAGAATCGGCACGCAAGGTCACTTCATGATTCTCTGCATCATTGAGCCTGACCAAAGATTTTCTGTCTTCAAAGGCTTCATGCTGATGGTAAGAGAAAAGCGGTGTGACGATCTCTTCAAAACCAAGATTGTCAAGCATTTCAGATGCCACATATTCAATGTCTCTCTTCACTTTGGCAGATTCTCCAAAATAGAGTTTCGATCCGCTTGGGATTTCATGTTCAAATATCATTATTTTTCTTCTTTTTTCAGTACAGATTTAAAATACTCTTCATTAAAGACACGGCTTGCTGTCCCGTCAAAATCTCTGCGTCCCAGTTTTGCCAAAGCCAACTCAACGGCATTGACCACCCATACCATCTCATACGTTTCAATAAGTCCCATCTGATTGATACGGAAGATCTTCCCTTTGAGATGATCCTGCCCGCCTGCGACATTGACACCAAACTCTGTTTTAAGCAGATCCCTGATCTCTTTTGCATTTTCATCATCGATGGTCGTCATCGAACGTGCCGGGGTCTGAGGGTAGGAATGCAGACCAAGTGCTTCAAGTGCAAAACGTGTGGCTTTGGCACGGCGCGCGGTGTCACAATACAGTTTACCCAGACCGCCCTGCTCTTTGATCTCAGTCAACACAGCTTTAAGCCCGATGATCAAAGTCGTTGCTGCCGTATAGGCAGTGGTATTCTGTTTCTGTTTTTTAATTTCAGAGGCGAGGTTCAGGTAATACCCTTTCCCTTCACCGATCTTCTCAATGGCAGCAGAACTTAAACCAAGCATGGCAAGTCCCGGTGGCAACATCAACGCCTTTTGGCTGCCTGCCAAAACACAGTCGATGTCTTTTACATTGATACGCTCCACACCGATCGCTGTAATACCGTCTGCGATGATCATAATATTCGGATCGATCTCTTTGACCGCTGCTGCGATCTCTTCTACCGGATGACGCAAGCCTCCTGCAGATTCAGAGATCTGAATGGCGATAGCATCCACTGACGGATTGGCTTTCACTGCTTCAACGACCTCTTCCACTGTTGCAGGGGTATCCCACTCATGCTTGATCTCTACATTCTTCAACCCTGAAGCCAAGGCGATCTTTCCAAAACGCTCTCCGAATTTTCCTGAATTGATCGAAAGCAGAGTATCGTGACAGAGGTTGGTCACCGCTGCCTCCATGGCTCCTGTTCCGGAAGTAGCCAGCATGATCACTTCATCGGTCGCAAAGAGTTCAAAAAGAAGTGCACGTGTCTCTGCGAAGATCGCTTCAAATTCCGGTGTTCTGTGATGTAAGGTAGGTGTTGCCATAGCCAAACGTACTGATTCAGGTACAGGCGTAGGCCCAGGGGTAAAAAGTAACATAAAAATCCTCGCGATCGCCATCATGACGACGGCGTAATTAGCGAGATTATAGCTAAAAAGAGGTTAGAGTTTGTAGAAGAAAAAAGAAACTACAGGGAAAGCCCCCTATAGCCTATCTTACTTCAGTGTTGTAGTTTGCTGACCGATCTCTTTGTATTGTGCATAATAGTGTTCAACAAAAGATCTTATCTCTTCTTTTATTGGTAAATACACGCTATTTTCTTTTACTGTATACTGTTTCAGATATTCATTGGCATCTACTTTAGCCAGATAGGTCTCTGCCAGTTTTTTGTATGCCTTTTGATAGGTTTCTTTCATCTCTTCATATTTACTGTAGTTTATCTCGATTTGTTCATCATAAGTGATCACCCCTGAAGTAAACAAGATGTCTAAATGGATGAGTCCTTCACAGTAATACGGTAAAACTTCTCCTACTTCTCTCCATGCCATAAGGCCTACTGCACGTGAGACAAGATCATCTACGATGTGCTTTTTCAGTGCTTCTCTCTCATTTGAAAAGAATGCCATGAGTCCACCGGATGTGGCTTTGAACTCTTCAATGTTCTTGAACTGCCCTGTTCCGTTCAT
>CAZCBU010000055.1:0-3607 GCA_964496995.1 uncultured Sulfurovum sp. | reverse complement strand
GCGATTATGGAACATAATCAATCGCTGGTTGATGGTTTTTCATTTTTGGAAAAAGAAGAACAGGCTAGACTAGAAACTAAAAACCAAAAACTAATAACCGAACTCATCGTACATACCGGACAGCATTTTGATGCTAATATGTCAGATATCTTTTTTGATGAGATGAAGATACCCAGGCCCAATTACAACCTTGACATCAATGGTCTTGGACATGGTGCCATGACAGGACAGATGCTTGAGAAGATCGAAGGGGTCCTCCTCAAAGAGAAACCTGACTGGGTTATGGTCTATGGCGATACCAACTCTACCATCGCAGGTGCACTGGCAGCTTCCAAACTGTACATCAAAATAGCCCACGTGGAAGCAGGGCTTCGCAGTTTCAATATGAAAATGCCAGAAGAGATCAATCGGATATTGACAGATAGAATAAGCAATATACTGTTTTGTCCAACAGATGTGGCTATTGAAAACTTAAAAAATGAAGGTTTTGAAAACTTTGATTGCAAGATAGTAAAAAACGGTGATGTAATGTATTATGGTGCACTGTTTTATAGAGATCTGGCAGTCAGGCCGGCTTGTGATATAGAGGATGATTTTGTGCTTTGTACGATACACAGGGCAGAGAATACAGATGATGAGGTACGACTCAGAAATATCTTTGAAGCTTTAGAGACGATAGCAAAAGAGAAACAGGTTATTTTGCCATTGCATCCAAGAACGAAGAAGATCATAGAGGATCTCAAACTCAATACTGACAGATTGACATTGATCGATCCGGTAGGGTATCTTGAAATGGTCTGGCTTATTGATCATTGTAAATTGGTAATGACAGATAGTGGCGGTTTGCAGAAAGAGGCATACTTTTTTGAAAAACCTTGCATCACTCTCAGGGATGAAACAGAGTGGGTAGAGCTTGTGGAGAACGGCTTCAATATCTTAGCTGGTGCGAACCAGGAGAAAATAATAGATACTTATAAAAATCACACTTCACACTTCACACTTCACACTTCACTAAATCTATATGGTGATGGCACGGCAAGCCGTAAGATCATAGAGGAGTTGCTCTCTTGATAGAGTATAAAGGGGTAAAGTGGTATCACTATCAAGGAGCTTTGCTTCCAAGAGTAGCACCGCATCAGGAAATCTATTTAAGCAAAGAGGAGCAGAAAGAACTACTCAAACTATCTAATGCTTTCTTCTTGAGATATACGAATGAATGGAGTAAGGAAGAGGGAGAGTTCTGGTTTGTGATCAAAGAGTATTTTGGTGGGATGGAAGAGTTAAGTGTCAATACCCGAAGTAAAATACGCAGAGGAGATAAACGAAATATTGTCAGACAGGTGGATGCTGAGTATATTGCCCAGTTTGGGTATGAAGTATATCTTAGTGCTTTCGAGCAGTATGATACTTTTATAGAGCCAATGGCTCCAAAGAGTTTTGAGGAGTATATCCGTTCAAAAAAAAGCTATGAGTATTGGGGAGTATTTGATAAGCAGGACAACAAGCTTGTTGCCTACAGTGAGAATTTTATTGAGGATGATATGTGTCACTACTCCACGATCAAATTTCATCCTGAATTTTTGAAAAACTATACAAGTTATATTCTGTTTTATGAAATGAATCGCTATTATCTTGAAATTCAAAAGATGCGATATGTCAATGATGGAGCAAGAAGTATCTCCCATGAAACCAATGTGCAAAAATTTTTAATGGAAAAATTCAAGTTTAAAAAAGCTTATGTCAGGTTACATATTGCATATAGATGGGATGTCGGATTGGCAGTAAAACTGTTGTATCCCCTAAAAGGTCTGATAGAGAAAATAGAACATCCGATAGCAAATAAGGTATCTGTCATACTAAAACAGGAAACCATAAGGAGAAGTTTTGGATAACTATTCGGTATATGCCAATGAAGAGTTGGAAAGCTGGACTGAACGTTCAGGACTTTTGGAGCAGGAAGCATATCTTATAGAGAAATATATACAAGATGATAGCAGATTGATAGAAGCAGGTACAGGTGGAGGAAGAATTTCTCTGGAGATTGATAAAGTATTCAAAGATGTCAATATCGTTGCTTTTGATTTTGTAGCGGATATGATACGATCAGCAAAAATGAAAAGTGACAAGATTGATTTTAGGGTATTGGATGCTTCGGATCTGTCTGTTTTTGAGGATGAGAGTTTTGATTTTGCTATCTATCTTCAACAGATCGTCTCTTTAGTACCTGGATCATTGGTCTCTAAGGTTCTGGAAGAGGCATACCGTATTTTGAAGAAAGATGGTGTGATCATCTTCTCTTTTCTGTATTATGAAGGCAGAAGGATCAATCCGTTATTAAGTTTTTTGGTGAATGGAGTACGTTTTTTGCGGGGTGAGGAGAGAAATCGGCAGTGTCTTCCATGGTTGAAACTTGGTGGAAGGGCAAACTTGAAACTTTTTAGTAAAGATCAGGCAACCACATACTGGTTTGAAGAGAATGAGGCAAGGGAAGTATTGGAAAAAATAGGATTTCAGATACTTGAGGTCAAAAAAGACAATATGCTTTATGTGGTCTGCCGCAAATGAACAAGTCTATCGTGATCATTAATCAGTATATCGGTTCTCCATACCATGGTATGGAGTATCGACACTACTATCTGGCGAAAAACCTTGTAGCACTTGGATATAAGGTGACATTGGTGAGTGGTTCTTATTCTCATCTTTTCTCCAGCCTTCCTGAGATAGAGGGAGATTTTACTCATGAGATGATAGACGGTATAGCGTATATTTGGGTCAAAGTTCCAAAATACAACTCTTCAAAGTCTCTGGGACGTATCTGGAATATGGTATCCTTTGCATGGAAACTGAGATCATTGAAGTTGACTGATCCTTCTCATATCATGGTTTCATCACCTTCACTTTTCCCAGTAAAAACAGGAAAAAAACTGGCTAAGAAGTTCGGTACGAAGTTCTTTTTTGAGGTACGTGATATCTGGCCGCTTACCTTGGTAGAGTTTTCAAGCCTGACTTCACTTCATCCCCTTATCAAGGTGATGGAGCATTATGAAAAATTTGCATACCGATATGCAGACAAGGTGATTTCTCTGTTGCCAATGGCAAAAGAGCATTTTATGGCTCAAGGAATGCAGACGGATAAGTTTGCTTATTTGCCAAATGGTATTGAGATAGATAATCAGGAGTTAATTCCTCTTCCATCCTCTATTGAGGTGAAGATCCCTGAAGATAAATTTATTATTGCTTATGCCGGTACGATCGGGCTTGCCAATAATTTGGGTTATCTGATCGAGGCAGCAGATGCTCTAAAAGAGTATACGGATATTCATTTTATCATTCTGGGACAGGGTGGAGAGAAACCAGAACTTCAAAATAGAGTTGAGGAATGGAAGTTGGATAATGTCACCTTTATTGATGCAGTGAAAAAAGAGATGGTAGGAAGTTTTCTGAAGAAAACAGATGTTGCATTCATCTCTTTGCTGCCCGAAAAGCTCTTTAAATTTGGTGTCTCACCCAACAAAGTCTTTGAATACATGTATGCAAAAAAACCTATATTGTGGGCAATTGAAGCAGGGAATAATCCGGTTGAAGAGGCAGAATGTGGTGTAAGTGT
>CAZCBU010000054.1:0-2736 GCA_964496995.1 uncultured Sulfurovum sp. | reverse complement strand
TGCTTTTTGTACATCTCCATCATCTTCATGTTGAGCTTCGCCGGATCATCTTTATACTTCTCTTTGAGCTCTTTCATCTTCGGTGCAAGATCTTTAAGCTTCTGCATGGACATCATCCCTTTGTAAGAGAGCGGGAAGAGTACCAGTTTGACAAGCAGGGTGAAGAGGATGATCGCCCATCCCCAGTTTCCAATATGGTCATGTATCCACAATAACACCTTGAAGAAGGGTTTTGAAAGGAAAGTGAACCATCCAAACTCAATGGCATCGGTCAGTTCCGGATTGATCGACTTAAGAATCTTGTACTCTTTAGGGCCGATATAGCCACCCAGATGCAGGTCCGGTCTACCCTTTACGAAGATCAGGGGATTGTCTCCCTCCACTTTCAGGATATTGACAGTCATGCCCTTTTTGAAATCATAGAACATTGTTGCTACATAGCGGTCAAATGCAGAAGCAAGTACCGCATTATCAAAGACTTCATCCCCTTTGGCATCACCATCTTCGATCGTGGTAATGACACCATCTTTGGTTTTGACCAGGGCACCACGTACCAGCATATACATGGAGTTATCTGCCATCGGTCTGTGTCCAGGGGTGATGAAGTATGCTACAGGAGTACTCATCTTCACATCAATCGTATAGGCTCCGGTAGGCTGGATAACCAGTGTTTTTGTCACAGTCACTTTTGAAAGTTCCTGTGTCAATGTCAGTGTAACAGGTCCCTCTTTGGCATCGATTGTACCGGTAACAGAAGCATGATAAGGTGTTTTGAACGCTTCATTATTCAGTGCCACATCACTGAAACGGATCTCAAGCGGCTTGGTTTCAGCTGCTCCCAGAATCTTCAGGTTGTGCCCCTCGGCATTCTGATATTTCTTTTCAAGCAGTTCAAACTGTGCGATACGTCCCAGTTCATCGATATCCATCTTAAATGTATCGGAGACGACCGATATCATCCCTTTTGCCGTACTTGACGGTGCCGGTGCGGCACTTTTGGTACTGTCTGAAGGCACAGCAGCAGCCTGCTGCTGTGCTACAGCCGGTGCCTTATGCGCAGATGTCGTTACATTCTGTTCACTTTTCAAGGGTTGTTGCGGGGTAAAAAGGTAGCTGTAGCCTACAAATACGAGAAAAGAGAGTGCAAGAGCGAGGAGGAGTCGTTTGTTTAGATCTTGTTGTTCCAAAATAGTACCTTTAATATCAAAACGATAGTATAGTCTTAACTGTGTTAAATATTGTTGTGTTGGAGTGCAGTACACCGTTTTAGTGCATGAAGATAGGCTTTGCGGATCACTGAGTACTCTTCATTTAAAAGAGCGGGTTTTGCAACCAGTACATACGAACCGCTTTTGAGGCGGTCTATATTTTCAATGAAAAGTGCCCGAAGCAAGCGCTTTGCCCTGTTCCTGTGAACTGCATTTCCTATTTTTTTACTGGCAACGAACCCTACTTTATATGTATCTGATCGTTGATAAAATAGTACGAAGTAGGGAGTATGCCAGGTTTTGGTGGAGCGATTGTAAACTCCGTTAAACTCTTTACTGGTCTTCAGACGGGTAAAATGTTTAATCTTAGCGATGGGATTATACCGCCAGTCTTTTTCTACCTTTTGCTCTTCTGGCAGAGATTACTTTTCTACCGTTCTTTGTTTTCATTCTTGTTCTGAAACCGTGTGTTCTTTTTCTTGGTGTGTTATGGGGTTGGTATGTTCTTTTCATTAAAGATCCTTCATCTGTTTTTCCACAATGCTGTGGGTATATTTGGACGCGATTGTACCCAAAAACGACTTAATATATTCTAAGAATCATGCCAAAAGGCGGAAATCCTAGTGTAGTGTCTTAAAGACGATCTCTCCACTGCGTTCCTCTTCTTTGCTCTGAAGGAACATCTCCATCAATCTGAAGATGATATATTTAATGTCATAGGTGGTATTTCTCACTTCCAGTTCGATACAGTAGGGATCTTTTGCCTCATTGAGTTTGAGATGGCGCATGACCCTTTCTCCAAAATGGTAACCGCCATCTATTTTCGTATCCTGACAGATGATTGCATAGATGGCATTTTCCGGATCCAGTTCAAAAAGAATGTCGGTATTCCGTTTCTGTTCTTTAAGTATATCTGATACATCACAGGCATCTGCTGTCACCAGCATGACAACAAAAGAGCGCTCTTCTCCGCGGTTCATCAGATAATAGACCATCTCTATCGTGGTAGAGAGTTCATCCAGCATTTTTGATGCCAGCGCGATATCGTTCCCGTCAAACCTGACATTTCTTCTTCCGGCATCATTTTCTCGTGTTTTCATAATCATCTTCTCCTGTGGTGCAAACAAACTTATATGTAATAATTATATCAAAATATCCGGTTCTTCTCTTTAGCTTGGAGTGTTATAATTCCCTATGACTGAAAAAGACCTCAAAAATCTTCCCTCACCCTGTTGGCTGCTGGAAGAGAAAAAACTCATCACAAATCTTGAAACACTGCATACTGTCAAAGAGCAGACAGGCTGTAACATTCTGTTGGCACTCAAAGGCTATGCACTATGGAAAAGCTTCCATACCATACGCCCCTATCTTGACGGCTGCTGTGCCAGCGGGCTCCATGAGGCGCTACTGGCAGATGAAACCTTCAACAAAGAGGTGCACACCTACTCCCCTGCTTTCAAAGAAGAGGAGATAGAAAAGATCGCTTCTATCTCGCATCACCTTGTCTTCAACACCCCTTCACAGTTCA
>CAZCBU010000053.1:0-11305 GCA_964496995.1 uncultured Sulfurovum sp. | reverse complement strand
ATGGGTAAGTTTGATGTTTTTGGCTTCGGTAATCATATTGCTTTGGATGCGGCACTTGCTATTTTGGCTGCACTTGAACTGGGTGAAGACCTGGAAGATATACGTACTAATCTATTGAACTACAAAGGGATAAAAAAACGTTTTGACATTGTTCAAAACCATGAAACAATGGTGGTAATAGATGATTACGGCCATCATCCGACAGAGATAAGAGTGACCATGGAATCTCTACAGTCCTATAAAGAGCTGCGGGAGTTCAATACCCTGAATGTGATCTGGCAGCCCCATAAATATACCAGGACCATCGATAACCTTCCTGCCTTTGTAGAGTGTTTCAAAGGGGTTGATGAACTGGTTATCCTTCCTATCTGGTCAGCAGGTGAACTTCCGATAGAGATAGACCTTAAAGGGGCATTCAGCCGATATAAACTACTGATGGCAGACTCTGTCACGAAAGAAGACTGCGTTGTGAAGGTCTTTAAAGACGGTCATGTTATCCGTACCTATGAAGAAGGACTTGTGACATCATTCGGTGCAGGGGATATTACATATCAGATACGCGGAGAAGCGTAAAAAGTGAGATGAATGAACGCATGATCTGCGTTCATCTCTAAGGTACTATTATATTAGATGCTAGTACAGATATTTTGAAGATAGCTGTCAATATCTGCTATGACAGTATCGAGGTCTCTCTCTCCATCGATCACTTTCAATATATTTTGATTTGCATAATGTGCCTCGATCTCAGCAAGTGATTCTTTGTATGATCTCAGCTCATGTTCAAATACTTCTTCACTTCTTCCTGATGCAAGCCAGCGCTCTCTGGCCAGATCCTCATTGACTTTGATCTCAAGGACAGACATGACATTGATCTTGTCATTGTTGAAGATATAATCACAGAAGTACTGCAGCTGTTTCTCTTTACCCGGGAATCCGTCAAGCAATACAACAGGTGTAGGAGCATTGTTGACCGCATCAACGATCAGTTCAACAACAATTCCTGTAGGAACAAGGTTTCCTTTCTCCACAAAACTTTTTGCGATATTTCCGACAGCAGTTCCTTTGTCGATCTCTTTTTTAATGAGATCTCCGGTTGAATAACTCGTAATATTTTCATGTTTCTCTGCGATCATTTTAGCATCAGTTGATTTTCCTGACCCTGGTGCTCCAATAAGCAAAATTAGTTTTTTTGGCATTACTACTCCTTTGATATTTTTAATTATATCAAATTAAAGAGTAAAATAGTGCTTACAGCATCATAAAAAACAGGAAAAAAAGTATATAGTAGTGAAATAGCGTTTATTTGATACTTTTTGGACATTTGAAATTAAATTTTGTTATAATTCAAACAACATAAGCAAAAGGATCATAATGTCCCAAAAAGATACTACCGCTGAACTTTTAACAGGGAAAGACAGTTTAGGAAAGAAAAGCAGAATACCTGCAAAACTGGATTTTCTGCAAAGTGCCACAGGCCTTTTTCTGGCACTTTTTATTACCTTTCATATTTTATTTGAATCTTCGATCCTGTTTGGAAAAGAAGCTATGTACAGACTGACAAAAATGTTTGAAGGAGAGCCTTTTATCGAAGGAGGAGAACCTTTGATCATTACCGGTTTGGCTATCGTGATCTTTTCCATGTTCATTTTCCATGCATTTCTTGCGATGCGGAAATTTCCGGCTTCCTATAAAGAGTATCAGAGTTACCGTGCACACAGAAAACTTTTGAATCATCAAGATACAAACCTCTGGTTCATTCAGATCACAACAGGGTTCGCCATGTTCTTTCTTGGTTCTATCCACCTTTATATGATGATGACATCTCCGGAGAAAATAGGACCGTACGCGTCAGCAGACAGGATATTCTCTGACTGGATGTGGCCAATGTATCTGCTTTTACTCATTTCGGTAGTACTGCATGCCTGGGTAGGTGTCTACAGACTCATTATTAAATGGGGTTGGTTTGACGGAGAAGATCCAAGAAAGAATCGTAAGAGGTCAAAGCTGATCATTAAAGTACTGATAGCTGTGTATTTGTTCATCGGTCTGGTCTCACTTGCAAGTTATATGAAAATAGGATACGACCATCAGGCTGACTATGGAAGCAGATATGTTACGGAGAAAATAAAATGAAGATAATCTATACAGATGCCCTGATCGTCGGGGGAGGATTGGCCGGTCTGCGTTCGGCTATTGCAGCCAGAGACAAAGGCTTGGATACGATCGTGATCTCTATGGTCCCGGTAAAGCGTTCACACTCAGCCGCAGCCCAGGGTGGTATGCAGGCAAGTTTGGGAAATACCATTAAAGGTGAAGGGGACAATGAGGATGTACACTTTGCCGATACGGTAAAAGGATCTGACTGGGGATGTGACCAGGATGTTGCTCGTATGTTCGTGACCACTGCACCCAAAGCTATTCGTGAATTGGCAGCCTGGGGTGTACCCTGGAACCGCATTGGCAAAGGTCCCAGAGAAGTGATCATCAATGGGAAGAAAGAGACGATCGTGGAGAAAGATGAAGCGCATGGTCTCATCAATGCAAGAGATTTCGGAGGTACCAAAAAATGGCGTACCTGTTATACTTCCGATGCCACGGGACATACTATGCTTTACGCCGTTGCCAATGAAGCGTTGAAAAGAGATGTGGAGATACACGATAAAAAAGAGGCGATCTCGATCATTCATGAGAGTGGTATCTGTGCCGGAGTTATAGCAAGAGACCTGATCACAGGTGAACTCATAGCCTATGTCGCCAGAGGGACGATGATCGCGACAGGGGGATACGGACGTATCTACAAGCAATCTACCAATGCGATCATCTGTAAAGGGATCGGTATCGCGATCGCACTGGAGACAGGTATCGTGCAACTGGGTAACATGGAAGCGGTTCAGTTCCACCCTACACCGATCGTTCCTTCAGGTATTCTTCTTACCGAGGGATGTCGTGGTGACGGTGGAGTACTTCGTGATAAGGATGGTTACCGCTTTATGCCGGATTATGAACCGGAGAAGAAAGAGTTGGCATCCCGTGACGTTGTGAGTAGAAGAATGATAGAACATATCCGTAAAGGCAAAGGTGTGAAGTCTCCGTATGGGGATCACCTCTGGCTGGATATTTCCATTTTGGGACGTGAGCATATTGAAAAGAATCTGCATGATGTCCAGGATATTTCAAAAACATTCAACGGGATCGATCCTGCAGATGAGGGTGAAAAAGGCTGGATGCCTGTTTTGCCTATGCAGCATTACTCTATGGGCGGTATCCGTGTAAAACCTACAGGAGAGACCCCTACGATGAAAGGGCTTTTCTGTTCAGGTGAGGCGGCCTGCTGGGATCTGCACGGATTCAACAGACTGGGCGGGAATTCAGTCTCTGAAGCAGTGGTCGCAGGGATGATCGTAGGTGAATATTTTGCAGACTACTGTGCAAACACACACCTCAATACCAATACCTTTACTATCGAGAAGTTCCTTGAAGAACAGAAAGCATATCTGCAAGAGATACTCTCTTATGACGGTGGCAGAAATATTTTCGACATTAAAGACAGAATGCGTACCATCATGCAGGAAAAAGTAGGGGTTTTCCGTAACGGTAAAGACCTGGATGATGCGGTCAATGAGCTTGAGGATCTGTTGAAAATGGTCAAAGAGATCACCGTGACAGACAAATCACTCTGTAACAACCCTGAACTGAATGAAGCCTATCGTGTGACTAAAATGCTTAAGCTCGCATTATGTGTTGCAAAAGGAGCACTTGAACGAACAGAGAGCAGAGGTGCACATTTCCGTGAAGATTTTACCAAAAGAGATGATGCCAATTGGCTGAAAAGAACCATCGCGACCTGGACCAATCCCAATGATACCATGCCGACACTCACGTATGAAGAGTTGGATATCTCTAAAATGGAAATGCCGCCGGCTTTCAGAGGGTATGGTAGAAAAGGTGCGATCGTTTTGAATCCTTTAAGCGAAAAACGAGAACAGGAAATAGCGAAGATCAAAGAGACTTTGGGAACGGTAGACCGTTTTACAATGCAGGAAGCTTTGATGGATTATGATCTGCCAAAAGATTATAAAAGAAAAAATGAGAGAGTAGGAGTGGGATATGATTAATAAAAGTACTCAAGTAGAGGAAAATAAAGAGGGGTACAGAGAAATCGAGATCACCGTTTTCAGATATAACTCCCAAAATAAAAATGACATACCGGAGTATCAGACCTACAAACTGATCGAAACTCCCGGAATGACACTGTATATCGCACTCATTAAAATATGGTCTACCATGGACCACCATCTCAGTTTTGACTTTGTCTGCCGTGCGGGGATCTGCGGATCCTGTTCCATGGTCGTGAACGGCAAACCCAGACTGGCATGTAAAACACGTACCAATGAGTTTGAAGACGGGAAGATCACACTTTTACCACTTCCTACTTTCAAACATATCAAAGATCTTTCCGTAGATACCGGAAATTGGATGAATACCATGAGTAAAAAGGTGGAAAGCTGGATCCACACCAAAGAAAAAACAGATATCGCAGCCATCGAAAAACCAATTGAACCTGAAGATGCACAGGCAGTCTTCGACCTTGACCGATGTATTGAATGCGGTATCTGTCTGGCCTCATGCTCCACCAAGATCATGAGAGAAGATTTTGTGGGTGCCGTAGGTTTGAACAGAACCGCACGTTTTGCCATTGACCCTCATGATGAACGAAGTGATGAAGAATTTTATGAACTCATTGGTGATGATAATGGTGTCTTCGGGTGTATGAGTCTGATGGGCTGTGAAGACCACTGTCCCAAAGAGTTGCCTTTGCAGACCAAGATCGCCTATATGAGACGCAAAATGGTAAAAGCATAGGTCGTTTAATGACTTAGCCAACCATGCTCTTTTAATGTTTCATAGATACGCTCAGCCATTTTTTCATACCCTGAGGCATTGGGGTGTATGTGATCTGTTTTGAGTGAGGGTTGACTTAAAATATCTGCCAGCATACCAGAAAGCAGCGGGATATTCTCCTCTTCTGCCACCTCTTCATACAGTGGAAGCGGAGACAATCCGAATAGACTGATATTGGGCACAGAGACCAGCAGTACATCTATCTGTTTTTGCTTTGCCATCTGTATCATGGTTTTCAGATTCTGTTTCAGCTCTTCCATGGATCTTCGCTGCATAATATCATTGCCTCCAAAAAAGAGGATCATGAGTTTGACAGAAGGGTCTTCAAGGAGTTTTGGCAGTCGTTCCAATCCCTCTTTTGAAGTTTCCCCGTTGATACCGGCATTGATGACTCTGAGTCCGGTCATTTGTGAGAGTAGTGCAGGGTAGCTCTCTGAAGGGTTTGCTCCTAAACCGTAGGTGAGGCTGTCTCCCAATGCCAGGATCGTATCGTTTTTTGTCAGTTTCACGTGGTTTGTCTCTTTCTCTGTAAATGTCAGGAGTGCCAATACAACAAGTATCACCATCATGATATATTTCATATTACTTCCTTATGTGGAGTATTATAGTATAATTTCAGTACTTACAGTAAGAGGAATTATTGCGTGTCACAACAACAGACAAATGAAAAATCCATTATTCAAAAACTGGACCTGGATGGGTATGTACATCAGTTCAAACAGTTCTTGGCAAGAGAAAAATCTCTTGCAATGATGGGCGATATTAACCAGCATCACCGTTACATCCAGGCACTTTCAAAAATCGAGTTCCCTTCACCCAAACCGATCCCCAATCTTGACAGAGAGTTGAATCTTATCAAAAAACAGGGTGTACTCTCTTTGGATGAGATCTATGCTTTTGTCAGTATGATCTCCTACTTTAATACCCTGAATACACTGGGATTTTCCGAACCGTTGCTTTCCTGGATCAAAGGGATTGAAATACCTGAAGAAATAGTGGAAATAGTTGGTTATTTTACGGATGAAGGTGACATCAATCCTGAAAGGGATCCGGAACTTTTTAAACTGGAACGGGCGATCAAACAAAATAAAATTGATATTAAAGATACACTGTACAAACTTGCACATTCAAGCAGATTAAGGGATTATCTTGTCGATACACAGGTTCATTTCAACGGTGGAGAGGAGACACTGCTTGTTCGCGGCGGTTTTAACCATGCTGTCAAAGCGACTGTGGTCGCCAGATCTTCGGGAGGGTTTTTTTACATCATCCCCCAAAGTATCTCACATTTGAAAGAGAAAGAATCTGCGTTGCTTAGCAACAAAGAGGAGATCATCTACAGGTATTGTAAAGAGATCTCGGCACTTTTTTTCAAGTGGGAGCGTTTTTTAGCATTTATCAACAAAGAGTATGACCGCTTTGATCATTATCAGGCACGTGTGGGTTTTGCCAGAGCCAAAGAGTATGAATTTATTTTGCCAAGTAAAAGCAAACGTATCAAGCTTCAGGATTTTGCCCATCCTGCCATAGAAAATCCGGTACCTGTTACGATGGATATGAACAAGCAGATCATGCTTGTTACAGGTGTGAATGCCGGTGGTAAAACAATGTTGCTCAAGTCCATGCTCTCTGCGGTCTATATGAGTAAATATCTGCTCCCATTTAAGTGTGATGCTTCAAAAACAGAAGTAGGACACTATAAAAGCATTGAAGCAGTGATTGATGACCCCCAATCGGTGAAAAATGATATTTCAACCTTTGCGGGACGTATGCAGGAGTTTGCCAAACTCTTTCACAAAGAAGATGCCATTGTCGGTGTGGATGAGATAGAACTGGGAACAGATTCCGATGAAGCAGCGAGTCTTTTCAGGGTCATGCTGGATGAGCTCCGTAAAAAAGGTATTACCTTTATTGTGACCACACACCATAAACGTTTGGCATCACTGATGGCATCTGATGATGAGGTAGAACTGATCGCAGCACTGTATGATGAAGAGAGAAGGGTACCAACCTATACGTTTTTGCAGGGAAGCATAGGAAAATCGTATGCTTTTGAAACGGCACAGCGTTACGGTGTCCCCGTAGCCATAGTCAACAAAGCCAAAGAGGTGTACGGAGAGGATAAAGAGAATCTTAATGAACTGATAGAACGCTCTACAACACTGGAACGTGAAATGAGACTAAAAATCGCCAAGGTGGATGAAGAACTAAAAGCTGTAGAAAAACAGAAACAGAAACTTTTGGATGAAGAACATAAACTCCAGGAGAGCCATAGAAAAGCCATTGCCACTTTGGAGAACCGTTACAATGCAGCGACAAAAAAGGCAAGAGAAGCACTCAAGGTGAAAGAGTCTACAGAAGGTCGGAGACTGCTCAATGTGGCACATCAGCGTAAAGAGTTCAAACAAAAAGAGGTAAAACTTGAAGAAAGTATTCCTTTAAGAGAGGGTGACAAAGTCAAATACCGCTCCCATAAAGGAGAACTGCTCTCCCTTAGAGGAAAAGATGCTACCATTATCGTAGACGGACTTAAAATGCGTGTACCGATTTCACAGCTTAAACGAAGAGGGGAAGAGCCTAAGGTTAAAGTCCCTCAAAAGAAAAAAGAGGCAAAAGTACATGTGGAGAAATCCGGAGCTTCTGTCTCTGTCAAACTGCTTGGGATGTATGCCGATGAAGCCATTGATACGGTAGACAAATTCCTTTCAGATGCACTGGTCAATGGCCTTTCTGAAGTGCAGATCATCCATGGTACAGGGGGAGGGGTACTTTCCAAACTGGTCAGTGACTATCTGAAACATCATCCAAAGATCCATAAATATTATCGAATGCCGGGGAATCTGGGAATTACCGTAGTAGAGTTGTAGCCAAATTTTTAACTCTAAAGGGTATAATTAGAGTAATTAAAAATCGTGGGAGATATTTGTGAGCATTCAAGATGATGTTAAGTATGTGAAAACAGAATTAAGTGGTGACGAAAAAGTACTGGAGAGTGCTTTCAAACTGGAATCATTGTATAAGAAATATAAATTTGTTATCTGGGGTGCAGCGGCAGCTGTTTTACTGTTCTTTATAGCACAGACGGTCATGGAAAGTATGAAGCAGAGTAAACTGGAAGATGCGAACAGCGCTTTTATAACACTTCAGGAAAAACCGGATGATGCAGAAGCACTTAAGGTACTGAAGACAAAAAATCCTGCACTGTTTGAACTTTATACTTTTTCAGTGGCAGCTAAAAACAGAGATGCGGATGCATTGAAAGCATTAACATCAAGTAAAAATGAAGTTATTGCCGATGCCAGTAAATATACTGCAGCAGCGATCGCAAAAGACCCTGTTGATTCTCAACTCTACAAAGAGTTGGCGCTGCTTGAAGAAGCATACCTTGCTATCAAGTCTGGAGATACGAAAAGTGCGAAAGCGAAGTTGGAGCTGATCGATGAACGTTCATCACTCCAAATGTTAACACAGCTTCTTGAACACTCTATGATAAAGGCAAAATAATGAGAAGATCATTACGCACCGGAATATCGTTGGCTGTGCTTGTCGGTACATCGCTGATCTTTTCGGGATGTAGTTCTAAAAAATATTTTGAACCGGAGCAGACATTTTCTGCTGCGGGTGCGGCAACATCTTATGGTGATGCTATCGTTGATCAGAGCCGTGACGGTGCGACACTGCAAAGCGGACACTATCTCGGGAAAGCGGGGATCTCCAAGATCAATCTTGGACAGGGATACAGATTTTTAAGTGAAAGTTCCCACTATGTTCTGGCTGCGAATCCTGAGGGATCATTGAAGATCATTAAAAAAGCAAACGGATCTGTTTTAAGAACGGTCGATATGAAAGTGCCTATTGTTTCTGCATCGATCGAAAATGGTATGGTTGCCTATATCCTGAATGACAATACTTTTGGACTTTACAATGTCTCCAATGACAAAAAGATCGTGGAGAACAAATCTGAAATTACGTACGCGATCGATACCAGAGCTGCAACACCGATGTTCATTGACAACCTTGCTGTTTTGCCTATGCTTGACGGAAAACTGGTGGTGATAGATAAAAATGATCCTGAAAATGCAACAGTGATCTATTTGAGTTCCGAAAATGTATTCAACAATGTCATCTATCTTTCACGTTCAGGTAATACAATGGTCGCGGCAACCCCCAAAAAACTGATCACTATCGGTTCTGAGGGACAGGAAGAGCTACGTGCCAATATTTCTGATGTAGCTATCGCAAATGGTACTATCTATCTCTTTACCAAAGAGGGAGAGATCATTAAGCTTGACAAAGCACTGAATGAGAAGGCAAAAAAGAAATTCAAGTTCGTACACTTCTCTGCAGCAACGGCAGTTGGAGGAAGAGTATACGGTTTAGATCAGCAGGGTTCCCTGATCGTACTGAATTCCAACCTGACGAAGTATAAGATCTATGATATCGGTGAAGTCAAAACACCGGTATTCATTACGGGGAGCAAACTCTATAAAGACGGAAAGATCATCCATCTCAACAAACTGGGTTATGAGTGATCTTCTAACTGCATTTGAAGAATATCTGAGTGTCACCAAGGCACTGGATACTCTGACTGTTTCCTCTTATCTCGGAGACCTGAAGCAGCTTGAGAACTTTACGGAGAAATCTCTTACAAAGCTTGATACGTCGGATGTTCTTCACTTCCTTTCAAGTTTTGACAACAAAAGAACCTTAAATCGAAAACTCTCTTCCATCAATACCTTTTTTCATTTTTGCCATATTCAAAGTTTTACCCATGAAAAGATCAAGATCCCGATGGCAAAAGTACCGAAGGATCTGCCAAAATATTTAAGTGCCGAAGAGATACTGCAGGGTATTGAACTGATAGACAGAAGTAAAGTTGCCGGTTTACGTGACTATGCACTGATCCTTTTTTTGTATGCAAGCGGATGCCGTATCTCCGAAGCTCTTTCGGTTCAGCGCTCCGATATATTGGAAGGATGGCTGAAGATACGTTTTGCAAAAGGGGAAAAGGAGAGAGTGGTTCCGCTTGCACCTATTGCAACGGAAGCTTTGGAAGTGTACTTGAAAGAGCAGAGCATGGCAAGTGCCTACTTGTGGCTGAACTATAAAGGAGACCCTTTAAGCCGTATCTCTGCCTATAAGATCGTAAAGAAGTACCTTGGGGTTTCTCCGCATGTGTTACGCCACTCCTTTGCTTCTTCACTTATCATAGGCGGAGCGGATCTCCGTGTGGTTCAGGAACTTCTGGGACATGCTTCGCTGGAGACAACACAGATCTATACCCACATTCAGAAACAGAATCTTGCTGAGACCATGCACAGTTATCATCCGTTGAGTTGATTTTAGGTATGATAAGCGTATGAAAGCAATGGTAGAATATTTACAGAAAAAGAATTTGGTTTTTAAGTCCCTCAAAGAGATCACACCCAAAGAACTCGGTTCCAGAAAAAAGATTTCACTCTATCTTGGTGTTGATCTTAAAGGGTACTATGCCGTAGTGATGGAGATAGAGAAGAAGAGCAGGATCCTTCGTAAAGAGGCTCAGGAGCTTATGGTGCTGCATGAAAAACTTGAAAAGTACATTGACTCCAGGATCTCCAAAAAATATATGATCATCAAAGCACCTCTTTGTTCCAAGGCAAAAGCTTTACTGGAAGAACGTGGTTGGAAAGTATGGCATGAGGTGCATTAAAAAAAGGGATATATATGCTGTTGGCTGATATCGGTAATACCCATTTCCATATCTATGACGGTAATAGGTTGGAACATCTTTTGTACGATGATGCTATTGTGAAATACAGAGATGAAACACTCTGTTATATTTCTGTCAAGCATCAACTCTCATCTGAAATAGAGCATATCCAAAAATGGAAAAATATCTCTTCCTCTATACATATTGAAGGTGAGTATGAGACGATGGGTGTAGACAGAAGAGCTTTATGTCTAAGCCATAGAAACGGTGTCTTCATAGATGCCGGTTCCGCCATTACGGTTGATGTCGTTGAAGAGGGTGTCTATAAGGGGGGATATATATTGCCCGGGCTTAAAGTACAGTTGGCATCTTATGCAGAGATCTCTCCGGTATTGAAAACAGAGTTGAAAAAAGATATCTCTTTGACTCAGCTTCCCACTACAACCAAAGAGCAGATAAGCTATGGTATAATCGCGTCAATAAAAGCACTCATCGACCAACATAGAGCAGATAAGTCCCTCTATTTCACAGGAGGGGACGGTAAGTTCCTTTCTGCATTTTTTAAAGAAGCAGTCTATGATGAAATGTTGGTTTTCAATGGGATGAGAAAAGTGTTAAAGGATAAAGAAATATGTTAACAGTAGCACTTCCAAAAGGAAGAATTGCAGAGCAGACTTTGGAGATCTTTGCTGAGATCTTCGGCGGAGAGTT
>CAZCBU010000052.1:0-5642 GCA_964496995.1 uncultured Sulfurovum sp. | reverse complement strand
AATAGTTTAATGATCTTCATAGATATCCTTAAATAATACAAAGCTCATTTTAACATTTGAATGTCAACGGAATATAAATAACAAAAATTAAGTTATACTAACAAAAAATAAACTGACGGTTTGAAGAATAATGATACGAATAATTTTAAATGGCAAAAAAGCATCAATGGAAGAGATACGCGAAGCTGTATCGATCCTGAGGGAAGAGTCTTATGCCATAGAAGTACGTGTCACATGGGAGTATGGTGATGCTGTCAGATTTGTGAAAGAGGCAAGCCGGGAAGGTATAGAACGTATTGTATCAGCCGGAGGTGACGGTACACTGAATGAAGTGGTCAACGGTTTGGCACAACTTCCCAAAGACCAAAGACCCCAGTTGGCTATTCTGCCTCTGGGTACTGCCAATGATTTTGCGACAGCCTGTGAGATCCCCCATTATCCTCTTGAAGCACTGCGTCTGGCACTTGAGGGTGAAGCTGTATCTATTGATATAGTGAGAGCCAATGAACGATACTTCATCAATGTAGCAACAGGAGGTATCGGGGCACAGATCACGGCGGAAACACCTCCTGAACTGAAAAATTTTCTCGGAGGTGGTGCCTATACCCTCTCAGCGGTGATGAAAGCATTGAGCTTTGAACACAGTCACGGAAAAATGATCTCGGAAAACGGAGAACTTGAAGGGGCATTTATCGCTTCAGCACTCTGTAACGGAAGACAGGCGGGAGGAGGGCAGGTACTCTCTCCTAATGCCTACATCAATGACGGCCTGTTGGATGCCGTGATCATATTGGAATTTTCTCTGGTAGATGTAGCGCAGGTGGTTTCAGAACTGCTGGACCCCACAATAAAAGGTGAATTTGTCAAACGTTTTCAAACCACCTGGGTAGAATCCATCCCCAAAAATATGCGCTTTGTAAATCTGGATGGAGAACCTTATGAAGCGGAGAAGATACATTTTGAAATACTGCCTAAAGAGATAGAGATGGTTTTGCCGAAAAACTGTCCCTGTCTGCTATCTTAAAAAAGAGTAAAATGCAACTATAGTTACATTTTTATTTTCCGGTTTTTTGTAGAATTTTCATATATAAATCAATATATAAGGAGATTAAAATGAGAATGAAAAGATTGTTGAATAGTGCTGTAATAGGTGGACTCTTTGTAGCAACATTCGCTATGGGTACAGAGGGATTGACTGATTTTCAAAAACGTATCCCCGGACCTGAAAAACTTGCGATGACCGAAGCGGATCATAGTGGTATGGTGCATACAGATCCACAGTACATTGCGGACAGACAGGCGATCATCAATCATGTGACTGCGTATTCTTATCTGATAGATGAGGGTAGATGGGATGAGTGGTATGACCTCTTTACCGATGATGTTGTTTTTGAAACATCGACACCGTGTATCGGTACACTTACAGCCAACGGTAAAAAAGCATTCAAAGCTTTTGCCGATCTCCGCTACAGAGGACCAGGCAGTGAAAAAAACAAGACCATGCGCCGTCATACAATAGGGAATGTGCATGTGGCAAAGCAGACAAAAGAGAGTGCAGAGGTGAGAACCTACCTCTTCATTTCATCAGCTGCACCGGATGGTACGTTTAAGATCCTTACTTCCGGTACGTACAATGCAACACTTAAGAAGATCGATGGCAAATGGAAAATATCCAGATGGTATATTGAAGTGGATGCACCGCTTGCACCTTCACCACTACCAAAAGGTGAGATACTTAAGTCTTTCAAGTTCACACCTGATACCAGAGCGATGTGTAAAAAATAGCAGAACCATAATCTAGAAGGCTTTAGATATCACTCCTAAGCGGAGTGATACGGAAGAAGAGAGATGCTGTATTGGATGATGCTACGATAAGATATCTTTGATCTTTCCATAAGCACTCTTGAGTTCTTCTGCAGCCAATTCCAGTGCCGTGTCAACATCATCACTTGATTTTGCATCGATTCCCAGTTCTGCTGCTGCCTTGAGCTCAGATGCCGAATCGCCTGTAACATCGGCGATCTTTCCTGCCTTCTCTTTGAGGTCATTGAAGACCGGCTCAAGTTTTTCCAACTCGTCCTGAGCTTCAGCCATACCAAGGTTGGCTTTGACTGTCAATTCATCTTTAAGTTGCTTGAGGTCATCGATCAGACCGTTTATTTTATCTGTATTCATTGTATACTCCTTTGATTGTTATACTATAATGATAGCATATAATTTTGCATTGGACTATCATAAAAGCAAAAGTTTTTTGCTATAATCCGATAAAAATATAAAATGCAGAGGGAGAAAGAAGAAAGATGGGTGCTAAGATCGTATGCTGTCATGAGTGTGACGAACTTGTCAAGATCAGTAATCCCCATCGTGAAGGGCGCTTCAAATGTCCTAACTGCGGTAATCTTCTTTTCATGCATAAAGAGGGGATGGTCGAACGTATGTATGCACTGGGCATCTCCGCACTGGTACTTTTTGCACTGACCAACTACTTTCCCTTTCTCTCTTTTCATGTAGCGGGTAACACTTCCCATGCGAACTTCTTTACCAGCAGTATCTACCTTTTTCAAGAGGAGCAGTTCCTTCTCGCGGTCGCACTGATGATGACAACAATGGTGGTACCCTTTATACGCATTATGCTCATCCTGACACTCTTTGGTCCACTCTATTATGGCTATCTTCCCCGCTATGCATCGGTTTCACTGAAACTGTTGACCTTCTCCCAGCCTTGGGCAATGCTCGATGTCTTTCTGGTCGGTGTCTTTGTCTCAATGGTCAAGCTTATCAAAATGGGAACGATCATACCGGGAACTTCTCTGTGGGCATTTATGGTCATGGTCTTTGTGATGGCTGGGATGCAGGTAACGCTTAACCCCCATCCAATTTGGGAGAGGATCGAAGAACAGCAAAAAAGAAGGAAAACGGTATGAGAGCAATCGATGCAGGACTGACCAGCTGTCATGTCTGCCACCAGCTTGTCAGACTTCCAAAAGAGAAAACGGGTGTACATCTTGTCTGTCCACGATGCGGAGAGGAAGTCCATATGAGAAAGCCCAACAGTATACAGTTCACCTGGGCACTGGTGATGGCAAGTATCATATTTTATATACCGGCCAACCTTCTGCCGATGATGCATGTTCAGACCTTTGCCGGTACACAGTCAGATACGATTATAAGCGGGGTACTCTATTTCCTTGAGACAGGCTCTTATCTGATCGCAGCAGTGATCTTCATCGCCAGCATCATTGTACCGATCACCAAACTGATCATTTTGATCTACCTGTTGATATCGGTACAGCATAAGTGTACGTTACACCGTCATCAGAGAAAGAAGCTTTATGCGCTTACGGAGATCATAGGGAAGTGGTCAATGGTCGATGTCTACGTTGTGGGCATTATGATCGCTCTGGTGCATTTTGGTGGGTTGACAACGATCGAAGCGGGTAAAGGGGCGAACTTCTTTCTGCTTGTCGTGGTCGTCACCATGGTCGCAGCGATGCAGTTCGACCCCAAACTGATATGGGATCCAAAAGAAGAAAAGGAAGAGAATGCAGGATACTGAAAAAAAGATCGGAGAAGAGGCTGTCAAGGAAGCAGTATGGCAGGAGAAAAAACGCGGGGTTTCGACCATATGGATCGTACCGATCGTTGCACTGGTCATCGGAGGCTGGCTCTTTTACCAGTCTACGAGCCAGAAGGGGCCGACCATTGACATTATCTTCAAGAATGCTACAGGTATCAAAGCAGATAAAACGGTCATCAAATACAAAGATGTCGAGATAGGAAAGGTCAAGGAAGTGAATTTTGGAGATGAGCTTAAGACAGTACGTGTCACGGCTGAGCTTAAACGAAACATGACTCCTTTCCTGACAGAGAAAACACGCTTCTGGGTCATGCAGGCAAAGCTGGGTGTGGGTGGCGTGCAGGGGCTTGATACACTGCTCTCGGGTGTCTACATCGTCATGGACCCTCAAAAGGGTAAAGAGAAGGTACGTACTTTCAAAGGACTTGACCAAATACCGGTTATTTCAGCCGGAGACAAGGGATTGACCTTCTTGCTTGAAGCAGGAAACATCGGTTCTTTGAGTGTTGGTTCACCCATTTACTACAAAAGGCTCAGAGCAGGGAGCATCGCTTCGTACAAACTTGCTCCCGATGGTAAGAATATTCTCATTGAAGTTTTCATCCAGTCCCATTTTGCCAAATTGATCAACAGTAAGACACGTTTTTACAATGTCAGCGGGATCAATTTCAGTATGGGTGCAGACGGTATGGACGTTCAGACAGAATCTCTGGTCTCTATGCTTATGGGGGGACTGGAATTTGATAATTTCAGTGGACTTGGACCGAGTAAACCAGTCTCTAAGGACTCCAGGTTTACATTGTTTGAGAGCAAAAAAAAGGCCAAGCAGGTACAGTACAAGCGTGAGATCTATTTCTGGGTCTATTTCGATGAATCGATCCGGGGTCTCTCCATCGGTGCACCGGTGGAGTTCAGAGGGATGAAGATAGGGGAAGTCGTGAACTTCTCACTCATCGGTGATGCGGATACGGCTGAGTTCAAGATACCGATATTGTTAAAAATAGAACCGGAGCGTTTTACCATTATTGGCAATGATCCGGAAAAAAATACCAATCAGGTAAACATACCGGTCTTTGAGAAACTTATTGAAAAAGGGTTCCGTGCGCAGTTGCAGACAGGAAATCTCATTACAGGAGAACTGCTCATCGATCTTGATCTGCATCCTGATGCTCCGAGGGTCACACCGGAACAAAAGCACGGTTATTATATCATACCGTCCGTACCGGCTACACTGGCATCGCTTAAAAACAATCTTCAGTCGATCCTCGACCGTATTGCAAAAATACCGTTTGAAGATATCGGCAATGAGCTTAACGGTACATTCAAAGAATTCCATGGCTCGACACTGCCTAAGGTCAACACGGCCATCGACAGCATAGACCGTCTGGTTAAAGAAACAGACAAGATGATGAATGCAGCAAGAAGGAATTATCTTGATTCCAATGCAGAGATGAACAAAAAGATGCTCAAACTGCTGGATGAAGCCACAAAGACGACGAAGTCCATCAAGAATCTGACCGATTATCTTGAAAGACATCCAGAATCACTGATCAAAGGAAAATAGATGAAAACCAAATATTATCTGATATTCACAGTACTGCTTCTGCTTACCGGATGCAGCAGCAAATCGAATTTTTATCAGCTGCATACAGCGCAGACTGCTCCCGTGAATAAGGCGACCCACCTTAAACGTACTGTTATCGGTGTAGCGGAAGTGGAGCTCCCAGAGTACCTTGACAAGCCCGAAGTAGTGACCAGACTCTCACAGGGACGTCTGCAGGTAAATGAAACGGAACGATGGGCGGGTACATTCGACAAGAACATTCAATCCGTGCTGACAAAGAATCTTTCCAGGCTGCTGCCACAATACAGCTTCATCTCATATCCGTGGAATGAGCCGGTCAAAGAGAAATACCGTGTCTATCTGAGTATTGATCGCTTTGATGGTGATACGACAACAGGTATGGTAATGCTTGAAGGACGCTGGACCCTGGTCAACATGGAGGACAACAGTGTCGTAACCGGACAGAGCATTCGATACCATGAGCGTGCTGCTGTGAATAAG
>CAZCBU010000051.1:0-12554 GCA_964496995.1 uncultured Sulfurovum sp. | reverse complement strand
AGATGAAAAAACAAGAAAACGTGAACTTCAGTCTTTTTCAAAAACAAAAAAAGAGCTCAAACTTGAAGATGTAGATTCTATTGTGATCACCGAGGACAACAGCAGTGAAACTGCTTATAATGATACTGAGATCAAGATCATCAATTTGAAAGAGTGGTTGTTGGAGCTATAGGTTTAATTGATATTCCAAAATCATAGCTTAAGGAGTATTTCTATTTAAATTTTGGTTAAGATTTTAACTGTTCAATAATAAAGTCATGACCACAGATTCATGACATCTTCCTTTCCTGCATCAGGTGCGAGGTGCGAATAAATCATGGTTGTAGCTATATCTTTATGAGACATCAACTCTTTGACTTTAACCAAAGGAACTCCCTTCATTACCAAGTGGGATGCAAAAGTATGTCTTAATGTATGTACAACTACCCTGTTTGCAGGGTCTTTTCCTTCAAGCCCTTCATTAAAAAGATCATTCATAATGTATTGTAAACGTCTCTGTAGCTGTCTCATTTCTATTGAAAAAAGTGTATCAGATGCCTTTATTTTTGGGAGTAATTTTTCCAGTAACAGCTGTGTTTGTGGCTCGATATATCCAAAATACTTCTCATTTCCGACCTTGTGGTTTATCAATGTTACTTTACCATCACGAATAGAGTGCTTCGTTATACTAAAAATAGTACTTAGCCGTGCACCAGTAGAAAGGGCAAGATGTACAAACAGGTTTAGATCAGGTTTGTCTGAAACAGCCGCTTTCAGTTCATTTATCTCATCAGTATTTAAAAAACGTTCTCTTCGAATTTTATGAACCTTCTCCTTCTTAGTCAATCTATGTTTGTCAGAAGCTCTGAGATCAGGCAAGGGATTATAGACAGATGCCTTATATGGCCTACCTTCTCCTCTTAATAATTTTTGCTCTGTATTCCAGAAATTAATTGCTGTACCGGTAAAAGCCATCAACATATCTATCGAGGTGGGTGATAAATCATCTTTTTTATCCGCTCTAAACTTTTTTAGATTATCAACAGTAACCTCATTTGAAAAATAGTTTTTCATATGTTTGGTATATCTACCTTTTCTATCGTCTCGTGTCTTCTTTTCCATGCCTTTAGTATTTATATAAAAATCCCAAACTTCTTGGAATAAAACTTTTGATTTAACTATTTGCTGTCTTGGATCTTCTCCATGCTTCAAAAGGTTAAGATATTCAATTCTTTTATTATTTGTATAAGTAGCTGTAATCCCCTCAGACTTTTTACCAACTTTTACACGCTTCAATTTTCCCTCTAAGTTTTTATACATATAATAATATGCCACATCACTATTCTTTAGTTTATATTCATATACTCCTGTATATTTCTTAATTCTTTTCATCTAGTGCCTTTTTTTGTAACCTATTTGTAACCTAAAAGTAGAAAACTTGATAAAAGTATAGCTAACTTTAGGTAACAAAGCAAGGCACAAAATGCCGTATATATCGCAAGTATAGGTGTTTTTGATGCTATAGAGGGAAATGAAGAAAAATGCCTTAATCACGTCCGACCTGTGGTACCACCGATATTTTTAATATCTGAGCGGGCGTAGCTCAGTGGCTAGAGTTCCTGCCTTCCAAGCAGGCTGTCGAGGGTTCGAATCCCTTCGCCCGCTCCACTTAGATCACTATAATTTGCAATAATCAAAACCTACTTATCACTATATTGTTCATTGTTTTCTTGAATGACTGCACCAGCAAGCGGTCCACCCATAGCTTCTGCCATACCTGCAGTACACCCATTCATAAAAAATACTGTTATTATCCCTATTAAAAAAACTTTTAACATGATATCAATTCCTTATTATTTTTTCTAATGTATTGTATCAGAATATAAACTGAATTTCTAAACACTATTTAGGGATAATGCATTTAAATCTTTAAATACTTTTGATATAATCCTTACTATAAAAGAGAAGGCATCATTTTGAAATTGGTTGTAGCAATCACAGGAGCATCAGGGGTACAGTTAGGGAAGAAGTTTATTGACTATCTGCCTTCAGACATAGATGTACACGTGGTGGTTTCAGACAATGCTTTGACAGTAGAATCTTTTGAAAACAAACAAATAACACTTCATTCCTCAGAAAATATTGCAGCTTCCATTTCAAGCGGTTCATTCAGGGTAGATGCCACTGCCATCATCCCCTGCAGTATGAATACTTTGGCAAAGATCGCCTGCGGAATCTCAGACAACCTCCCTACCCGCGTGGCTGCTGTGGCGCTCAAAGAGCAAAAGAAACTGCTTTTGGCACCAAGAGAGCTTCCTTTTTCTGCCATTGCTTTGGAAAACATGCAAAAACTGGCTGCTTTGGGCGTGATCATAGCACCTCCAGTAATGGGGTACTACTCCGAATCCTCTTCTCTGGAAGAGATGGAGAAGTTCATCATTGGGAAATGGTATGATGTGTTAGACATCGAAAATAATTTATATGAAAGATGGAAATAATGGCTATACATAGAAAAGCAATATATCCCGGAACCTTTGATCCTATCACCAATGGCCATTTGGACATTATTAAAAGAGCCTGTCATATGTTTGATGAGATCATCGTTGCTGTAGCTGATTCTGAAGCAAAAAAACCAATGTTTACACTAGAGCAGCGTGTACAGATGGTACAGGCTGCGACAGTTGATTTTCCAAAAGTGAATGTTATTGGCTTTGACAAGCTTTTGGTGGATCTCTCAGATGATCTGAATGCCAACATCGTTGTGCGTGGGCTTAGAGCCGTTTCCGACTTCGAGTATGAACTTCAAATGGGTTATGCCAATGCCTCACTCAAAAAAGATCTGGAAACCGTCTATCTTATGCCCAGTTTGAAACATGCATTCGTAAGTTCTTCTGTGGTCCGCTCCATCTTGGCATTTGACGGAAAAGTAGATCACCTTTTGGCAGATTCAACCCATAAAATGATCCGAGAGTATAGAAAATAATGTATATCTTATTTGAAGGCATTGACACATGCGGAAAAAGTACACAGATCGAACTGCTCGCAGAAAAATATCCTGAGATCATCGTGACACAGGAACCGGGCGGTACGGCATTCGGTAAAAAAGCCAGAGAGATACTCCTTGCGGATTCACTGGCTTCCAAAAGAGCGGAACTGCTCCTCTTTTTAGCGGACAGAGCGGAACATTACGAAGAAGTGATCGAACCCAATCAAAACAGGATCGTGGTCTCCGACAGAGGCTTCATCTCCGGCATTGGCTACGCACTTGCCAATGGTGACTTTGATTTTGAAGAACTGGTAAAACTCAATAAATTTGCCCTTAAAGACCATTTCCCGGACAGGATCATTCTCTTTACAACCAATATGGAAACCCTGAAAGAGCGAACCGCTGCAAAAAGTCTTGACGGTATTGAGCTCAGAGGGCTTGAATATCTTCTTACGGTACAGGGACATATGATGGAGAGTATCATCAGACTGGACATCCCTCATCTCTTTATTGATGCCACAGACAGCATTGAAAACATTCATCAAGCCATACTAACCTACTTGAAGGTTTGATACGGGCTCTAAGAGTTCTATTTTATATTTCGGTATAATTCCACCAATATTTTATAAATGGTGGGCAATTGCCCACCCTACGCGATACATTTTTATCGTGAATAAAGGACAACTTATGATCAATCCACTACGTGGTATGAAAGACCTTACTTTTGACGAAAGCCAGCGTTTTGTACACATTGTCACTACAGCCATCGGAATTGCAAAAAAGTACGGATACAGCTATATTGAAACCCCTATTTTGGAAGAAACATCACTTTTTAAACGTTCTGTAGGAAACTCTTCGGACATTGTCTCCAAAGAGATGTACCAGTTTGAAGACAAAGGCGGCAACGATGTCTGTATGCGTCCGGAAGGCACAGCAGGTGTGGTAAGAGCCTTTGTCTCTGCCAAGCTTGACCGTCAGCCGGTGAAACAGAAATTCTACTACTATGGACCGATGTTCCGTTACGAAAGACCGCAAAAGGGCCGCTTGAGAGAATTCCACCAGTTCGGATGTGAAAGTTTCGGTGAAGCTTCGGTGTATGAGGATTTTACTATCATCACTATGATCTCCCAGATCTTTGAATCACTGGGCATCGGCTTTGACCTACAGATCAACTCTCTTGGCTGTACTGCCTGTATGCCTCCGTACAAACAGAATCTTGTCGGTTTTCTTACAGAGACCAAAGAGGAGTTATGTGAAGACTGCAACAGACGTATAGAAAGCAATCCGATCCGTGTACTTGACTGTAAGAACAAAAACTGTCAGTCACTTTTGGTGACTGCACCAAAGCTCATCAATGATCTTTGTGATGAGTGTGATACAGACTTTAAAAAACTGACTGCACTGCTCGACAATGCAGGCATTAGCTATGAAGTGGATACCAACCTGGTAAGAGGTCTGGACTACTACAACAAGACCGCTTTTGAATTTGTCAGCAATGACATCGGTTCCCAGTCTGCCATTGCCGGAGGAGGCCGTTACGATAAACTGGTCGAGTTCCTTGACGGAAAGCCGACACCTGCGGTCGGTTTTGCCATAGGTATCGAACGTATCATGGAGCTGGTACAGATGCCTGAAGTAAATAAAGAGGGTATTTATATGGGTGCCATGACCCCTGAAGCAGTAGAAATACTCTTCCCTCTTGCAGCAAAAAAACGCAAAGAGACAAAAGTCACTCTTGAGTACAATTCAAAAGGTTTCAAAAGCCATATGAAAGGTGCCGATAAAGTGAATGCACGTTATGCTGTACTCATTGGGGAAGATGAGTTGGCTAATGGAACTGTCTGGGTAAAAGACTTGGAGAGTAAAGAAGAAAAAACACTTCCTTTGGATGCATTTTAATAGATGACCATCAAAGCTGATGGTCATTTTTCTTAAAAACTAAACATCAAACCTGCATAAAGTGAATCACCGCGAGGGCTGTCTATGGTTGAATGTTCATATTCTGCAACCAGCTTGTAGTCTTCATTCAGTGATACTTCGACACCTACTCCCAGAATGAAACCATGGTCCGTACTGTCAATATCAAGATCATCTATGGTCTCCCATTCATATTCATATCCGGCCTTGGCAAAAATACCAAGCGTTTCTGTTGCTTCATAGGTGTAAACAAGATCCAGTGAAGAGGTATAATAATGCGCATCAGCCTCTTCAGGTTCATGATGTGCAATGATCTCACTGACGGTATTCTTTGCATAGGAGAAATCATACTCCAGAGCAAAGCCTTTTCCAAGCCTGTAACCGACATCAATACCAAAACCGAATCCTCCGTCACCGTCCAATATGGCTTCTCCGTGTTCTGCTTCAGCACCCAGTGATGCCAGACCTTTTAAAACAATGTAAAAATGCGATTCTTCAACCTCAGCAGCTTCCGTCTCAAGTGTTTCAGCAATCTCCACATCACCGCCGGCGTATACCTGAGTCATTAATTGTGCAGCAAAAAATGCCGCAAATATCTTTTTATTCATGATCATCCTTTTTTTAAGTTTAACATTTAACGTAACCAGTTCACCAGATCTCTCACCAGTTTGCTCATGGCGGTATCAGCCGCTTCGACAAAACCTCTGGCATCGACTGTCTTGGTATACTCTTTGTAAGAGAATCTCCTTGTTTTTGTCATTCTTCCCGTCTTGGTATCGATGAGTGTAAAACGTATGGAGATAACAGCGTACGACTCTTCTCCCCTTACATGATGAGAGAAATCATATACGGTACTTTCCAGCCGGTAATCTTCATAGACAGTAGAAGAGAACGGCAAGACGCCTTTAAAGAGATGACTTTGATCCAAAGCTTCTATGACTGTGCCCTGTATCAATTGAGGAAGGGCATTGCTCCACTGTGAATTTTGGTAAACACCTCTGTCAGACAGACTGTAGGAGTAATCTATACTTCTTGAAAGCTTCTCTTTAAGTGAATCAGGATAGGTCACTTTGATCGCTTTATTTCTGTATCGGCTTGACGATACAGCCCCGACAGGAGCCACAGAAAGGGTATACTCCGTTATGGGTGCAGACGATTTGAAAGAACATCCGCTCAAAAGAAACAGACTCAATATCCATGCTGTGTATTTCGCTTTAAAATTCATACCCTCTTCCTTATCTTATTCGCCAGGTCCGCGTCTGTGTTTTCTTGATTTGAAGAAAATATCACTTGGACTCTGCTTGAACTCTTTTGCAATGTCATTGATCTGTTCAGAGAGCATATTGATCTCAACCATCATTGGACCAAGTATCGTTCTCATATCATAATCCCCTCTGTCAAGACTCTTTTCTACTTTCAGGGTCAAACGGTTAAAGTTCCTGCTTGTCTCAAAAAGTTTATCTACTGCCGGCACAGTTGATGATTTGATACTTGAAAAATCTTTGGTGAACTGTGCAAGAGAAGCATTATACTCTTTAAGCCTCTGATCAAATTCTTTCATGGAATCAAGGGCTTTGTCTTCCAGCTCTTCTCCCCGTGATGTGATCTTTTCAACATTGGAAAGTGTTTTGCCGAAATTATCGATATTTTCATCACTCAGCAAAAGCTCGGTTCTTTCAAGCAGTTTACTCAGATTGGAAGAGAGATCACCCAGGCCTTCGGTTGTTTTGTTGAACCAGGAGGAGGTGGTCGGGATGACCGGTATTTCACCATCAACAGCCTTCAAAGGCTTCGCAGAGTTCGTACCCCCGTCTATCTCTATAGAGAGCAGACCGGTGATACCCAGCATTTGTGTATGTGCGACCATGTCTTCTTTAATGGGTGTCCCCTTTTTGATCTGAAGTATGACCTCGACACGTTCAATATTTTTCGGATCAATACGTATTTCAGAGACACGCCCCACATCCACACCACGCAGCTTCACAATGGAATCTTTCGAAAGTCCTGCAATAGACTCTTTCATATAGAGTTTATAGGTCGTATACTCCTGATGGATACCATATTTCGCCAGCCAAAAGAAAAACAGCACCAAACCTGTGCCGAATAACAGTACAAATATACCTACAATAGTATAATTCACTCTACTATACATGTTCCACCTTGTCCAAATACTTTTGTTGTGTGTACTCATTTTTAAAAAAGTCTTCAACAAAAGGATGCTGTGATTGTAACACATTTTTCAAAGGACCTTCTGCAACCACATGCTTATCTGCCAAAATAGCCATCCTGTCCACAATGCCGAAGATCGAATCGAGGTCATGGGTGATCATCACGACTGTGATCCCCAGAATATCACGGAGTTCAACGATCAGACTGTCAAAATTACGTGCACCTACCGGGTCAAGTCCTGAAGTCGGTTCATCGAGGAAAAGCAGTTTGGGTTCCATCGCCAGTGCCCTTGCCAAAGCCGCCCGCTTGATCATCCCTCCACTCATTTCCGAAGGGTACAATGCCCCCACATGAGGGTCAAGGCCGACAAGATGTATTTTGGACTGTACCAGTTTGTTACGCATGCTTTTGGAAATATTCGTATACTCTTTCAGCTGTACCTCTATATTTTCCGCAATGGTCATAGAAGAGTAAAGTGCACCGAACTGAAACAGTACACCCCACTCCCGTCTTAATGCCTGAGCCTCTTTAAAGGAAATGGTCTTGAGGTCATGCCCCAGAACGGTCATTTCTCCGGCATTGGGCTGCAGCAGCATGATCATCTCTTTCATCAGCACAGATTTACCCGAACCCGACTCTCCCAGGATGCCGTAAATCTCATTTTTTTCTACATGCAGGGAAAGATCATCATGGATCGTACGTTCCCCGAAACGGGTCACTATACCTTTTGCTTCTATCACGGTATTGTTTTCCTCTGTGTTTCTTACCGGTCTCACAGGTCAAGCTCCGTATAGATGACAGAGAAAAGTGCATCGAACGCGATGACAAGGAAGATGGAGTTCACCACCGATGCTGTCGTATGCAATCCCAGGCTTTCTGTATTGTCAGACACTTGAAAACCTCTAAAGCAACCCACTGCAGCAATGATAAAGGCAAAGACAGGACCTTTGATCATTCCCAGTACATAATGTTTGACTTCAAGCACTTCATAGAGTCTGTCGGTAAATTGCGTAAACGAGATGCCCAACTGCATATTTGATGCGACCATCCCGCCATAGATCCCCATAAGATCCGAGAAGAAAATAAGAAGCGGCAGTGCGATCATCAGGGCAAAGATACGCGGCAGGACCAAAAAGCTGTAAGGGTCAAAACCCATGGTCCGCATCGCTGCGATCTCTTCCGTGATCTTCATCGCACCGATCTCAGCGGTATAGGCAGAACCGCTTCTACCGGCTATGACGATCGCCGTGATCATCGGTCCCAGTTCTCTGACGATCGAGATCCCGACCGTATCCACAATGAACATATCCGCACCGAATTTTGCCAACTGCACAGAGCCCTGATAGGCGATCACCATACCCACCAGGAAGGAAGTCAGACCTATAATGACCAAAGCATTGAATCCCGATTGATGGATATGATAGATCATCTCTTTCATCCGTATATTCCCAGGATTGAAAAGGACATGAAAGAAGGAAGAGAACAGTTCCCCTAAAAAGGTCACAAAATCCTTCACATCGTTGAGGACCTCGAAAGCATTTTTACCGACCTCTGCCAAGAATCCCTCTTCTTTAGGCAGATATATCTCCGAAGTACTCTCTTTGAGCAGTTCATACATCTCTTTTTGATTTTTGCTGTAACCCCGTAATTCTACTGTACCATTCTCTTTGAATTTTTCATAGAATTCTATAAAAAGCAACACACCCGAACTGTCAAAATCTTTCACTCCGGAAAGATCCCAAACAATATTTTGATCAACAGAAAGCCTGTTCAGCTGTTTTCGTATCTCATGCAAACTTCGCAGTGTCCATTCCCCTTTGGCACTAAGCACAGTCTGCTGCTGATCTTTCCTGTATGTTATAAACTCTTTATCCATTGACTTATTATAGGTAAGATTAGATTAAGTTTTGCTATAATAACTATAATATAAAAACAAGGTACGGCTATGAAGCACTTCGGTTTGAACATTTGGGGAGATGACAACTTCATTATTGAGGATGATACGATCCATATCAATCATGCTTCACGTCCCTCATTGCTTAAGCTTACACAGGAGATCAGGACAAAAGGACATAAGGGTCCCATACTGTTGCGTTTCCCCCATTTGATCAAAAAGCAGATCTCTACCCTCTTCCAAACCTTTGAAAAAGCGAAAAAAGAGATCGACTATCAGGGGAGTTTTCATGCCGTTTTTCCGCTGAAGGTCAACCAGTTCCCCAACTTCATCAATGCACTGATGGAGGTCTCCGGAGAATATAACTACGGACTGGAAGCAGGAAGCAAAGCCGAACTCATTATTGCCATGACAAAAACACCGCTGGGTGCGCCTATCACGGTCAACGGTTTTAAAGACAAAGAGATGATCTCTCTGTGTTTCATCGCTGCAAAAATGGGTCACAATATCACGATCACCATTGAAGGTGTAGGAGAACTGCAGACCATCATAGAGGTCAACAGGATATTTAACAAAGAGTCAAAAGAAGCCATTGCACCCAAGATCGGTGTACGCATACGTCTGCACAGTTCGGGTATCGGTATCTGGGCTAAAAGCGGCGGCTACTCTTCCAAATTCGGACTGACCTCCACTGAACTGCTTGAAGCCTACGAAATGCTGCTGGAGAATGATCTCCTGTCGCACTTCTGGATGATCCATTTTCACATCGGTTCGCAGATGAGTGACATCGTACCTCTCAAAAAAGCCTTGAGAGAGGCAGGCAATATCTATGCTGAACTGAAAAAACGCGGTACAGATGCCTTGACAGCCATTAATATCGGCGGCGGTCTGGCCGTTGAATACAGTCAGCATAACAACAATGCGGACAGAAATTACTCTCTGGATGAATTCGCGAACGATGTGGTCTACCTGATGCAGGATATCGCAAGAAGCAAAGGGGTTGCCGAGCCTGACATCTTTACAGAATCCGGACGTTTCATTGCCGCATCACACGCTGTGCTCGTTGCCCCTGTACTTGAACTCTTTTCACAGGAGTATCATGAAAAAGGCTTAAGACTCAAAGGGAAAAACCCTCCGCTGGTCCAGGAACTCTATGAGCTCTTCATCTCACTCAAACGCCAAAATGCCCGTGAATACCTGCATGATGCACTTGACCATATGGAGAGTCTGCTGACACTGTTCGATCTTGGCTATATCGACCTGGAGGACCGTTCCAATACAGAGATACTGGTGAACCTCATCATTAAAAAAGCGATCTCTCTGCTCAAAAATGAAGGATCCGATGAACTAATCAGGCTACAGAACCGTATTCAGGAAAAGTACCTGGTGAACTTTTCCATTTTCCAGTCTCTTCCGGACTTCTGGGGCCTTGCACAGCAGTTCCCGATCGTCCCGCTTGACAAACTGGACATCAAGCCTTCCAATCCGGCTACGATCTGGGATATCACCTGCGATTCTGACGGAGAGATAGGGTTCAAGCGTGAGCTCCCGCTCTACCTGCATGACATCGATGTGAACAAAGAAGAGTATTTCCTCGGCTTTTTCCTCACCGGTGCCTACCAGGAAGTGCTGGGAATGCAGCATAACCTTTTTACGCATCCAACCGAAGCTGTGATCAATTTTGATGCAGACGGCAACTACAGCATTGACAGCCTTACCGATGCGGAAGATCTTATGGATGTACTTGACAATTTGAATTATGACACCAATGCGCTCGACAAATTACTGAAACAGCGTATTGCAGAATCCAAGATGATCACTGAAGAAGAAAAAAGAGAGCTTTTGGGAAAACTTTATCTCTATTTAAGTGAAAATAGCTATCTTAAGACCATTCAAGCACAAAATGAAACGATACAAGGACCAAAGAAGTAATCTGTTTTCTCTGATCAAGGAAGATTTCCTCAATGTAAAACGAAATGACCCCGCCCTGCACTCTACTTTTGAACTCTTTTTTAACTACCCGGGTCTCTGGGCACTCTTTTTTTACCGCAATGCTCACTGGTTATATGTCAAAGGTTTAAGGTTCATTCCCAGACTGATCTCAGCCATTGGCCTTTTTTTAACTACGATCGATATTCATCCTGCTGCTACTTTGGGACGAAGGGTCTTTATCGATCACGGTGTCGGAGTGGTCATCGGTGAAACCACGATCATCGGGAATGACGTGATCATTTACCAGCAGGTCACACTCGGGGGTGTCAGCACCAGCAAAGGGAAAAGACACCCGACCATCGAAGACAATGTCGTCGTCGGTGCGGGGTCAAAGGTACTGGGGAACATCACCATTGGAAAATGTTCCAAAGTAGGTGCCAACTCCGTGGTGGTCAAAGATGTTCCGGAAAACTCAACGGCTATCGGTATCCCTGCCAGAGTACTCAAAAGAGGATATGACAAAACCCCTCTGAGCCACAACAAGATCCCCGATGTCAATAAAGAGATCTTCGAATACCTGCTTAAACGTATTGAAGTACTCGAAGAGGCTCTGCCCAAGACCAAACAGAAAGATATTAAAGACAAAGATCATCAACTCGAAGAGCTTTATGACAACTTTATTCACAGTATGGACTAAACATTGCTATCCTGCAGCTGAATTTGCATTTTTATAACCCATTTTAAGTTATAATTATGTAATTTTTTTTATAAGGGTATAAAATGTTATCAGATCGTATTCAGACACTGTCACCATCACTTACAATCGCCATCTCCACACTTGCCAAAGAGTTGAAGGATTCAGGAAAAGATGTATTGAGTTTTTCAGCGGGTGAACCGGATTTCGGTACCCCAAGAGCCATTAAAGATGAAGCCATCAAAGCGATCAATGACGGATTTACACAATATACACCCGTCCCGGGGATCCCCGAACTTCTTGAAGCGATCGCAGGGAAACTGAAAAGAGAAAACGGTCTCACATATGATCCCAAAGACATTATTGCCAGCAATGGGGCAAAACATTCCCTCTTCAACCTTTTTCAGGCACTGATCAACGAAGGAGATGAAGTGATCATCCCTGCACCATACTGGGTCACCTACCCAGAACAGGTCAAATATGCTTCCGGTATACCGGTCATTATTGACACCGATGAGATCAACAACTTCAAGATCACGGCAGAGCAGCTCAAAAATGCCATTACAGACAGAACCAAAGTACTGGTACTGACAAGTCCGTCAAACCCTACAGGATCCATCTACAGCAGAGAAGAGCTGGAAGCGATCGCCGAAGTACTCAAAGGGACAGATATCTTTGTCGCTTCTGATGAGATGTATGAAAAGCTGGTCTATGATGCAGACTTCGTTGCAGCAGCAAGCATCTCTGAGGACATGTTCAATAGAACCGTTACCATCAACGGTCTGAGTAAATCCGTGGCCATGACAGGATGGCGTTTCGGATATCTCGCTTCTCCGAACAAAGAGTTGATCTCCGTGATGAACAAACTGCAGAGCCAGAGTACATCGAACATCAACTCCATCACACAGAAAGCTGCGATCGTCGCACTGAACGGTGATGTGGATGAAGAGGTTGAAATGATGAGAAAAGCATTTGCAGCAAGA
>CAZCBU010000050.1:0-3659 GCA_964496995.1 uncultured Sulfurovum sp. | reverse complement strand
TTTACAAGTTTAAATTTGAAAGAGATGTTTCTGTAGTGGCAAGGCATACCTTGCCCTGTAAAGTAGTTTATTTTTGTGTTCCGTCCAGAATAGGAACAAAGAGACACTGTTCTATGGTTTCAGAAGTAATACGTCCATTCTTTTTATAATAACGGGTAATGATATGATAATTCTCCGCCTGCTCGACCGGTGCGATCAGAATGCCTCCCTCAGCCAACTGTTCAAACAGCACCTCGGGGATCTCTTTTGCCGTAGCAGAAAAGAGAATACGTTCAAAAGGGGCATACTGTTTCCAGCCTCTCTGCCCATCATCAAAACGGGTAAATATGTTATGGATCTCCAGTTTTGAGAACTTGGTCTTTGCCTCTTTTAACAGTTCGTCAATACGTTCTATGGTAAATACCCGACGGCAGATACTACTCAGGATCGCTGCCTGATAGCCACTTCCACAGCCTACTTCAAGTACCGAGTCAACCCCTTTGAGTTCAAGGTGCTGTGTCATTTTGGCCACGGTCAGAGGAGAAGAGATCCATTGACTGGCAGCCAACGGCAGGGCATCCAGTTTGTAGGAAAGATGTTTGAATTCGTTAGGAACAAAAACTTCTCTGTCAACCTTTAAAAAAGCTTCTTTCACATGTTCATCAAGTTTAAAATGCTGTTCTATCTCATTGACAAGATTTTGTCTGTTCCTTGCTTTTATCATCTACCGTAAATCCCCTGTTTCCTTGTATACGCGAATTCTATCCAAAGTGTTATTAATCCATCACAATATAGCGACGCATCTTCTTTATTTCCCTGAAATCCACAACACCTTCTACCACTTCACTGCTGTCATCCATGACCACAGTACCGTTGGGCGAGATAATAGAGGATGAACTTGCCATATCATCGTCAGAACTGTTGGAGAGAAGAACATAACACTGATTCATGACTGCCAGAGCGGTAGAAAGTATCTCCAGCTGTTTTTTACGCAGCAGCCCCCATCTGGCAGGAATAAGTACGATATCCGCACCTTCTATCTGCTTCCACAGATCTTTAAACCGCAGTTCAAAGCAGATCAGAATGGCATACTTGATCCCCTCTATTTCAAAGGGTACGACCTTTTTCTTTTTGCCGGCAGCCAAATAGAGATCCTCGTCTCCCAATTTGAATAATTTCACTTTATTCTGTTTATGTATGATCTTATGCTTATGAATGACCACTGCCTGGTTGACAAAGGTATCTCCCTCTTCAAGGATCAGCGTAAGGACCACGATCTGTTCATTCACTTCCTGCTTAAGCAGTTTAAGTGCTTTGGCGGAGAACATGGCAGCTGTACTCAAATGCTCGTAGTCATATGCGGTCAGATAAACTTCAGGAGCAACAATGATCTGTTTGTCTTTTTGCTCTTTGAGGATCTCCAAAAGTCTGTCAAAGTTCTCCTGATAGCGTTTGGCACTGGGCAGATTCAATACCGCCACATTCATATTTTTGGGGATTGTTCTAATCATGGTCTTTCCTAAAAATCGTCCAGATCAAGACTTCCTTTTGAGTAGTTCGTTACATTACCCTCAAAGAAGTTTGTTTTCTGGTCATTGAATTGGGAGAAGTTATCAACCCATTTAATTGGATGTTCCACATTGTATAGTTTCTCCATCCCTACCGCATGCAGTCTTTTATCTGCAAGATACTGGATGTACTGTGCAATGATCTCATCCGTAAGCCCCAATATCTGTCCCTGTGTAATATAGGCACCCCATTCACTCTCCAGCTGCACTGCTGATCTGAACATCTCATAGACTTCATCCATCAACTCTTTGGTGAAAAGCTCCGGTCTCTCTTTTTTGGTTGCATTGATCATGTTCTGGAAAAGCAGCAGGTGTGTGACCTCATCTCTCTGGATAAAGCGGATCATCTGTGCCGTTCCCAGCATTTTATCCGATCGTGCCAAAGTATACAGATAGGCAAAACCACTGTAAAAATAGATCCCTTCAAGGATCTGATTGGCAAACATTGCCTTGACAATGTTTGTATCTGAAGGATTTGAAGAAAGTTCTTCATAGACTTTGGCAATGGCATCATTTTTGGATTTGAGTTTCATATCTCTTCTCCAAAGCTCATAGATCTCCTGGGAATTTGTAGAGATACTGTCAACCATGACCGCATAACTTTGTGAGTGAAGAGCCTCTTCAAAAGCCTGTCTGACCAGGATCAGGTTTACTTCCGGCGAGGTAATGAACGGATTCAGGTTGTCGATAATATTATTGGTCTGGAGCGAATCCATAAAGATCAACTGTGCCAGTACCTTGTCATAGGCTGACTTCTCCGCATCTGTCAAATGTTTATAGTCATTGACATCCCTTGTCATGTCAACCTCTTTAGGGAACCATGTATTATTCAGCATCATTTCCCAGAGATTGTATGCCCACTGGTATTTAATATCATTCAATTCAAAGATCCCTGTCGGGTTTCCTCCAAATATTTTTCTTTCACTTGTTTTCTCATCCGATTCCGGATTATAGATCTTTTTACGCAACATAGAGATACCTTGATTATTATTTAAGCCCTTTGAATCACTTATGTACTCATGCGGGGGTCATTTAGTAAAAACATTATACACATTTAGACTTTTAGACTGATTTTTCCCATATGAATATCGTACATTTCAATCTTGCACGTCCACGCTACAAGATACAGGGTATCGAATACGATTATCTCATTTCAACTCTGGATTTTACACAGAAAGACAAGTCGGAATTTTTGGCGAAATGTTACCCCATTATTCGTACAGGCGGGAATATTCTCCTCTTTATCCCCAACAGTAGCTATGCTGAGCGTGATGAATGGCTGGCCATACTCGAAGAGCAGTATTATGTCTCCACCAATATTATAGATGATATATTTGAGGAGGTATGATGTGATCGTATCCAGACGTATGCATGGATGGGGGAATTAAAGGTAACTTTTCAGGGAAATAATTTAAAAGGAGTTCATCCCCACCTAAGAGAGGGATTGAAACAATGAAAAGTTACCCAGAAGACCAAGTGTCAAAAAAAAAGGGGGAGGAAGAATGACACTTCTTCGATCTTCTTAGTTCAGAGTATAGCTTAACTGCGTGTAGTGTTTGTGCAACCTACAGATAGGAGCAGCAATAATCTGTGATCGTTGTGACATTTACCTGAAATTTACTGTCTGCCGGCACAGAAAAAGACTCTCCGCCTTTGACGGATATCCAGCTGTCTTCTCCGGGAAGTTTCACATCCAGCTTACCTGAAGTGATCTCCATCAGTTCCGCTGCTGCGGTACCGAATTCATATTCACCCGGCAGCATGAATCCCAGGGTTTTTTTACTTCCATCAGGGAAATTCACTGTACGACTTGTCACTGCACCGTCAAAATAACTGTTTCCTTCCAACTCTACTTCTACATTTTCAAATTTTTTCATCATGGACCTTTTTTTAAGAGGCATTATATCAAAAGTAGATTACACAGTAATTCTACATAAGCCTACTATACTTGTTACAGCCTTATAACTTAGGTAAGAAAGGAGTCACAGTATGAAAAAAAATACTTTCACACTCACAAATAATCAAAACGGTAACAGCTATGAGTATGAGATCCTGCAAGCCACAAGAGGTCCCTCTGTCGTGGATCTGCGTTCTTTCTTTCAAGATACCGGA
>CAZCBU010000049.1:0-4062 GCA_964496995.1 uncultured Sulfurovum sp. | reverse complement strand
ATACTTTCTGTTCTCCGGGCTCTGGATCAACTGTCACTTTACTCGGATCAGCCACAATAAAAGGCACTTTACTGACCTTTTTGCCAGAAGCATACAAGTCTGCGTTTTTAGGCAAAGTCACGATCGTATACATCAAGCCCTTGGGATCTTCATTGTCAGAACCAAGCAATGTGGGTACAACAACTTTCACAGCAGATCCGGGATTAAGCTGATCTTCTACAACGATCTCCTCTGCTTCCGGCTCTTTATTGATACCAAAATCAACATGATGAACATCTTTCGTACCTACATCAACTTTGATTTGCCCGTCTTTTACACTGTCTTTCTTCTCTCCAGACATCACACCTTCACCTGAACTGGACCATCCTGAAGGCAGTGTTGAAACTCTTGCCTTGGGTTTTGTACTTAAGACAAGCGTATAACGGGATTCCGGTACGATACCGTGTGTACCGTCAAAGAGAAAACTACCATTACTGTCTGGAGAGATCGATGCCAAGACCATACCTCTGTCATTCAAGAGTGTGACATGAAGTTCTGCCCCTTCTATCGATGAAATACCTTTTCCGTTTACTTTGGCATCTCCATTTCCGTCATTATGAATATTCCCGGAAATTTTCAGACCGACAAAAGGCATTTCCACTATCGCCGGAGTTGAAGTCACTCCTGCTGTATCGGCAGTGACATAGCTGAAAGTGACATTCTGGTCATTATCAGCCGGATCCACCGTCAGTCTTTCAGGATCTTTTATCTGTATCCCTGCTTTTTTAACTTCTCTACCTGCTTCATAGAGCGTGGCATTCTCCGGCAGCGTTAAAATATAATAACGTACCTTCTTGCCGTCCTCCTTATCACTCCCTTCAAGTTTTGGAACAACAACCTGTTCCTCTCCTCCGGGATTTAACTGTATCGCATACTTTATTGTTTTGGCAAGCGGTCTGACATCCACTCCAAAATCAACATCTTTAATATTTTTTTCACGCATCTCAACCACGATCGTACCGTCTCGATGAAGGTCTTTTCCCTTTTTAAGAGAGTTGATATTCTCACCGGAAGATCCCCATTTCTCAGGCAGAATAGAAGTCAAAGTATTTTTTTTCGTAGAGAGCACCAAGGCATAATTGGTATTTGGCTGTATACCGTCCACATTGGAAAAGCTGTATCTTCCTTCCGGAGAAACAGCTTTGGAAGCAAGTATCTTTTCCTCTTTGTTAATGAGGCTGATATAAAGTGGTTCTCCATCTAAATTGGAAATACGTTGACCGTCGATCATGCCGTTCCCTTCAAAATCATAAAAAACAGACCCTGAAATTTGCAGATCAAAAAAACGTAACAAAACCATACGTGCAGGGGCTTCATTTCCCTGTGCATCTGTTTTTACATAAGAAAAACGCACAGTCACATTACCGTCATCAGGATCAATCATTACCTTGCCAACATCACTGACAGTCTTATTGAGATCTGTCATTTTCAGTCCTTCATAATACAATGTACCATGCGCTGGAAGTGTTTGAAGTCGAAAAGAAACACCGTCTTTAGGCTGCGGTGCATGAGGGTTGACAGGTACCTGTACCTGAAGCCCGGGATTGGGTGCCTCCTGTGTAATAAAAGGTATCTTTGCGCTGTTCTGTGCCTGAAGAGTAATGCCTGGTGACAGTAAAACTGCCATGCTCAAGCCCATTAATTTTGTGAATTTCATCTTTTCCCTTGATCTGCATAGTGGCTAGATAATATAATATATTATAGAAAATGAACTTCAAGTATACTGCTAAATAAAGTTTAATAATGTTTTTTAGGGGGATAAAAATAGAGTGGCGGACAAGGAGGGATTCGAACCCTCGGTAATCGTGAGACTACACGCCCTTAGCAGGGGCGCGGATTCAGCCAGCTCTCCCACTTGTCCAAGTTGGCTGAAATTATAATGCATTTGCCTTAAACTAAAGCTTAAAAAACAGGACTTTAGTGTATGATTTTAAAAAATAGAGAGGAATAGCATAATGTTTCAAAAAATAGCACCATTGATCGTCCTGGCTCTTTTTGCAGCAGGGGTTTATTTTATGATCGGTGGCATGAAAAGTGCGATGGATATGGCAGACCATAAAAAAGTCAAAGCAAAGCAGGAACAGAAGAAGTGATCTTCTTTTAAAGTGAATCGATCACCTTGAGGATCTCTTCGACTTTTGCCTTCGGATCCGCATCTTTATAGATAGGTCTTCCCACCACAGGATAATCCACACCCTCTTTTGCCGCCAAGTCCAATGTTGCAACTCTCTGCTGGTCTCCTGCATCCTCACCAAAGGGACGTATGCCCGGACAAAGTGTTAGAAAGTCCTCAGAAGTAGCATTTTTGATCGCCCTGCTCTCAAAAGTGGAACAGACCACACCGTCTAAACCATTTTCATAAGACATCTTTGCAAACTGTTCTGCTTTTTCATCAATACTTTTTTCATAGACTTTCTGGAAATTTGCTTCATCAAAAGAAGTAAGTGCCGTTACGGCAAGTACCAAAGGCCTGTTTTCATAGGTTTCAAGTCTTTCCATGACTGTTTTCATGGCCACAGAACCTGCTGAAGCATGGATATTGAACATATCTACACCCAGCTTGGCTATCTCTTCTGCCGCATCTGCCATAGTGTTGGGAATATCGTAGAGTTTCAGGTCAAGAAATATCTTGAAATCAGGGTTAATAGCTTTCAATGATTCTATAAAAGATTTTCCGTCACGGATGTAGGCACGAAAACCTACTTTCATCCATACATTGTATGTTCTAAGAGACTCTGCAAGAGCCAAATTCTCTTCTGCTGACGGCAGATCAAGTGCTACACATAGTTCCATTGTTCCAATCCTTTACGTCACATATACGATGACGTTGAGTTCTAAATAATAATTGGTATAATTATAGCTTAAACTAAATAACTAAGGACTAAACACAATGTTTGGAAAGAAAACAAAAAGATATGACATCCCTCAGGATGTAATGGAAACATACCAATATGCTAAATTCAATACCTCAAAAGGTACGATCTGGGCTAAACTATTCCCAGATGATGCACCCAACACCGTTGCAAACTTCGCCCACCTTGCCGGTGAAGGATTTTACAACAACCTAAAGTTCCACAGAGTGATCCCAGGGTTCATGGCACAGGGCGGATGTCCACATTCAGGACCTACTGGTAACCCAGCTATGGCAGGAACAGGAGGACCGGACTGGGCCATCGACTGCGAAACAGATACAAGTCACCATCCACACAGAAGAGGAACACTCTCTATGGCACATGCCGGACCGAACACAGGTGGAAGCCAGTTCTTTATCACTTTTGTACCAACACCGCACCTTGACGGTGTACACACAGTATTTGGCGCTATTGAAGAAGATGATACTGAGTCATTTATGGTACTTGACAAGATCGAGCAGAATGATGAGATCGAGTCTATTGAGATTGTAGCTTCAAGAGCATAATTGTTACTGTAGGTCGGGATGCCCTCATCCCGACATAAAATTTGCATGAGATAAAAATATTTCATTACAAACAAAACCTAATTGTCGGGATGAGGGCATCCCGACCTACGTGAAGGAAAAAGATGTATGGTTTCTATAGAGTCGCCGCAGCAGTAAACAAAACCGTTGTAGCAAACCCGCACAAAAATACTGAAGAGATTTTAACACTCATTCAAGAAGCACATGACAAAGAGGTCAGTGTTGTTGTATTTCCTGAGCTTACGTTCACAGGATACACTGCCAGTGATCTTTTTTTAAATCAGACTCTACTCTCATCACAAAATGATGCGCTTCAATACCTCTTAAACCATACATCCAATATAAATACGATTGCCATAGTGGGTATAGCGATATTTGAAGCAGATAGACTCTATAACTGTGCTGTCATACTACAAAATGGAAACATACTGGGTGTCGTACCGAAATCATATCTTCCGAACAATAAAGAATTTTATGAAAAACGTCAATTCGTTTCAGGCAGGGATATTGTACGGACAAGTATTGAACTCCTGGATAAAGAAGTACCTTTTGGTGTAGATCTGCTCTTCACTGACAAAGCAGATATG
>CAZCBU010000048.1:0-4003 GCA_964496995.1 uncultured Sulfurovum sp. | reverse complement strand
CGGCTTCTTCGAGTTTGATCATTGCTTTGGTCTTATCAAGGATCCTTAAAACAATGGATTCTCCATAAATAGTAGGGAGTGTAGAAACCCTGAAGTCAAACTCTTTTTGAGAAACTGTCGTAGAGAATCGGCCATCCTGCGGTTTTCTTTTTTCTGCAATATCCAAGTTTGATAATAATTTCATTCTTGATGCCAAAGGATTGAAAATATCTTTATCAAACGTAAAACTTTGACGCAGCATGCCATCTACACGCTCTCTGATGACACAACTTTTTTCTGTGGCTTCAATGTGAATATCACTTGCTCCAATATAGATAGCAGACTTCAATATGATCTCAATCAGTTTTAGGACAGCAGGAGATTCATCATTGGTCTCTTCATAACTGTCCTCCTGATTCAGGTCCCTGCGGATATCCTCAACCAATCCTTTTATACTTTCATTGATCTCCATACGCTGCAAATGCTTATGTATGTTTTGCGGTTTTGAAATAGCGATCTTGATCGGCTTTTTAGGGAAAAGTCTCTGTATGGCATCTTGTGCTTCCATATCAAGAGGGTCATCAAAGACAACCAAAATATTAAAATCATTCTCTTCAATAGGTATGACATTGTATTTGATCAATTGCTTATACGGGATCTTTGAAAAAAGTTTCATATCAATCTCGATATCATCAAGATCAATATATTCTACATTCAGTGACTTTGCAACTTCTTCCATGATCGGCGTAATATCAATACCTTCTATCTTTTCCAAATGTCGTAAAGAGATAACACCATGTCTGATCTTTTTTGCAAGGAATATTTCAACAGAATGGAGGTCTATCATCTTTTCAGCTATCAGATTGGCAAAAGAGATCTTTTTTGGGGGTCTGCTTTTTACCAGTGCAGAAATAGCATCTTTGGTAATAAGATCTTCATCTAGCATCATTTCAATAAGTTTTACCATTCATCTACTCCTTTTTTAATCTAAAATATCATTATTTTTTCAGTTTTTTCAATAACTTTTTTGCTTCTGTAGAATTCGATTTCTTGGTATATTGTGTTAAGACCCGAATAGCTTCATTTTTCTGCCCTGTTTTCACTTTTGAACGTGCAAATATAAGCCAACTCTCTTCAATATCACCATTCAGTTTATTGGTTTCCAAAGCCCAATGGGCAGCTTTCCTGTAATTTCCGTTCTTATAATAGATCCGTGCCAGGAACAAGGCATCATCCGTGTCCGGTGCAAAAGCAAAACGACTTTCGATTTCCTTATAGGCCGAGGGAGTATTTGCATCGATCATTTCAAAGTGGATCTTTTTTCTGCTTTTGGGTTCTTCTGCTGCGATGGGTCGTTTAACACTTTTGACTGTTTTTCCCATGTTTTCATCTTTATCCACAAAGACATCTCCTGGATCCATAGGATTATTGTCTACAACAGGTTTGATTTCATTTACAGGAATTGCAACATCCGTTACTTTCTTTCTATGCATTTCCAGTTTACTTATCTTATTGTCTATCAAGACGTCACTAGCCTGGATCTTTACTTTACTACTGTTCTTATCCATATTCAAAGGTAAAAGATCACTGTACTTCAATGCTGTACCGATACCTATTGCCAACAGTGCAATAAACATAAAAATATAGAGTGGTCTTTTTCTCTTTTTATTGTATCTCTCCCACTCCTCTTCCAAAGGCTTAATATCATACATCAATATATCCTAATTTCAATGCTGCCATTTCCACTATTTTTTGCGACAGTTTTCCATAATTGATCTTCGCAGGTTCATTTTGATCATAATATTCATAAATTTCGAATATAGTGAACATGAGTTTATTACACTCTCTGAAATTACCTTTGGTAAATTGATGGATCAACTTCATATCTTTGTCTTTAATACTATTCGCAATTTCAAAAAGATTCTTTTTTAAAAGCTTTTTATGGATGTAGGTCGTCTGGTCTTCTTTCGTAGCATTTTTCAGTTCGATCACTTCCCATATTCTTGATTGGAAATGCTCTTTAGCGATCAGATCTTCATCTTCTGTTTTATGTAAAGAAACAATGAACTTCACAGCACGGGTATCTGACAGAAGACGTATCTTTTCCATCATTTCCGCTCCATACATCTGGGCTTCATCAAGCAGAATGATGATCTCTCTCTTGCCTCGTAAATTTTTACAGAAATCAACTAAGGTAGAAAAATTCACTTCCGTATTTTGAGGAAGATCTTTTTTTGTCAATACTTTAAATAACTTATGAAAAAACTCTTTTTCATTAATAGAGGGGGTATCAAAATAGTAGATCTCTTTTTTATGTTTCAATTTTTCCTGGATCCTGTTGAGCAAAATACTTTTGCCCGTACCAGGTTTACCAAAGAGAAGGATCATTTTCAGAGGTTTATTAATACTGTGTTCTAATTGTCGATATGCTGCGACTGAAGTATTTAATTCAATATAATCATCAATATCTATTGAATCGACAAATACATTCTTGGCAGCATCATATTTACTTTTCATTGACTTTTGTATATCCCAAGTCTTTAAGTGATACTGACTTATCATTTTTAATGATATGCGGTGTAATGATGAAAACCAATTCTTCAACCGTATTGATCTTCTCTTCATGTTTAAATGCATATTCCAACAATGGTAGATCCCCAAGCAAAGGTACCTTATTGAGTTTAACACCCGTTTTAGAAAGGATCAACCCACCAAGGATCGCATGTTGACCATCTTTGACTTTGATCACTGAAGCGATCTGTCTTCTTACAAGATCTGGCGGGATATCTCTCGTTGTACCATCACTTGTTACATTGTTCACAGTATCGGATACAGACGGATTGATCTTTAAGGTGATCATCCCGTTCGCATCAATTTCAGGAGTAATATCAAGTAGGATACCTGCGAATACAGAATCAACCACTTCACCCTCTGCTGCAACAGCACCACCACCACTACTTGCTGTACTGCTGGATTTGATCTTATAGAACAACTCTTTACCTACCGAGATAAGTGCCGGTTGATTATTCATGGTCATCACACGAGGACTTGAGATCGCTTTGACATCCCCTTGTGTGTTCAAAAACTTCACAACTTCAGATACTTGGGCATTCCCTGTAATATTTACCAGTTTTGCTGCAGTCGGTGCTGTCCCGGGAGCGAATTCTGCCTCTGTGATCCCCTCAATTGCATCAAATGTATACGATGCAATATTTTTCTGTGACATGGCCAATGAATTGATCGTAAAATTCTGCAATGCATACAGTTGTGACCAGTCAACACCGGTTGTGGTACTGTCATCAAATGCTACCGCAAGAATACGCACATCGATCAATACCTGCTGTTTGATCTGTTTGGTCACCGTATGTAAATAACGTGCAACTCTGTTGATCTGTCTGGATGTACCGGTCACTGTGATCATACCTGCTTCCGGATTTACAATAGGCGCAAGTGGATTATATTCCCAAACCTGACCGTCCGGTCCTGTCCAGCCTTCACCGGTCTTAGCATAATGCGTACTTCCATCCCCTGCACCGATCAGAATACGCTGGACTTCAGATTCAATCGTTTTCCAAAACCTGAATTCATCATTACTTTCAATGGATATACCGGTTTTTGATCCACTGGAACCAGTACTTCCTGCACCTCCACCGGTACCTCCTCCAGTCGAACTGGAGCTATTGGAATTATTGGAGTTTGCTATGGTGACATGTGCATTACTCTTACCGGTTCTCTGCCCTGAAATATAATGTACACGGAATGTTCTTGTGATCAAATACGAGATCTTGAGTACATTGCCGCTTAAAGTATAATGTAGATCATTCTCTTTAAGGATCACATTTAAGAACCCTTTTAATGTACTGTTCTTTAACTTGACATAATAGAGTTTCTTATTCATTCTTTTTTTGGCAGCATCATCTTTTACCAGTACGGTCAACCCGCAAGTATCTGCCAAATTATCGATCACATCGCCAACAGTGAGTTTACTGTCGATGGTCACACTGAATAATTTACTGGAACAACT
>CAZCBU010000047.1:0-4847 GCA_964496995.1 uncultured Sulfurovum sp. | reverse complement strand
AAACTTCGCCAAATCTGTGAATTTTGGTCTATTGTACGGAATGGGACCTAAAAAACTCTCTGATGAACTGGGTATCACTTCTTCCGAAGCCAAAGAGATCATCAGCAACTATTTTGCATCCTTTCCGACAGTCAAGAATTTTCTTGAAGGGATACAGGAGAGGGTGAAAATAGACGGATATGTGGAGACCATACTCAAAAGAAGACGTATCTTTGATTATGAGTCTGCCAACGGTATGCAAAAAGCAGCCTACATGCGTGAATCTGTCAATACTGTTTTCCAAGGATCAGCAGCAGATCTCATAAAGCTCTCCATGAACCAGATAGATGCCATGATTCAGGATGAATCCTTGGATGCTTTCATGCTGCTGCAGATCCATGATGAACTCATTTTCGAGATCAAAGAAGAGAAGGTAGATGAGATCGCCAAGCGTTTTGTGCACATCATGGAAAATGTTCTGGAGCTTGAAGTGCCACTGGAGTGTTCTGTCTCTGTGGGTGACTCCTGGGGAGAATTAAAGTAATTATTCAGCATAAAGTATACCAAGTGGGAAAAATTAATAATACGTTAACATACATCCGATATAATCGCCTTTAATCAAGCAATGAAGGGTTTTTGGACGATGTTAAAACGAATTTTATCTATGAAAATGGCAGTACTGATGCTGTTTCTTTTTGGTGTATTGGTAGGCGCTGCAACATTCATAGAGAATGACTACGGTACACAGACGGCACAGGCGCTTATATACAAAGCCAAGTGGTTCGAACTTTTTCTGGTCTATTTTGTAGCTATTCTTGTCTATCAGATCATGAAATACAAAAGTTATAAAAATAAACTCCCTGTATTCCTATTTCACTTTTCCTTTTTTATTATTGCCATTGGCGCATTGATCACCCGGTATGTCGGCTATGAGGGTATTATGCATATCCGTGAGGGTCAGGAAACGAATATTATGGTCTCTGATGTGAAAACATTGCAGGTTTTTGCCCAAAACAATGATCAAAATGCTTCACTTGAAAAAGCTTTGTATTTCTCGACAATGACAAAGAATTCACTCTCTGAGAGTTTGAATGTAGGTGATAAAAAAGTATCGGTAGAGTTGGTAAAATATCTTCCGACTTTTGAACAGGAAGTGATAGATGATCCTAAAGGTGAAAAACTTCTTGAGTTAAAGGTCTCTGCGAACGGGAAGGGCGAAATACACTATTTTAAACAGGGAAAGATAAAAGATTTCGGTACATTTTATGTGGCGTACAATGCTAAAAAAACCTTAGCGGATAAACCGACTTTCGACATTAGCGATAATAACGGAACATTGCGTGTTAAATTCCCCTATATCCTTAAAACACTGGATATGGGTACCAAAGAGTCTGCAGAGTTGAAGTCCGGTGATAATGTTTTTCATAAAAGAACACTTTACCAGTTTGGGCAAAATGCCATTGTCCTGAAATCCATTCATGACAAAGCGGTCCTAAAAATGGTTTCACGTGACATCAAAACAAAATCCGGTAAGCCTGAACTGATAGAAATGAAAGTAAGTGTGGGAGACAAATCAAAATTTGAAACCTTTAAAGTCTTTAAGGGACAGACCGGTGAGTTAAAGACTTTGACTCTGGACGGGGTTAAAGTCTCTATGCGTATCGGTGCAAAGATCATTGAACTGCCATTTTATATCAAACTGGTAGATTTTGAGCTTGAACGTTACCCCGGATCCATGACACCTTCATCGTATGCAAGTGATGTGATACTGATTGACAAGGAACAGAATATTACCATGCCGTACAGAATCTATATGAACCATATTTTAGATCACAGAAACTATCGTTTTTTCCAGTCTTCCTATGATCCGGATGAAAAAGGAACGGTACTCTCCGTCAATCATGATCCCGGTACCTGGCCAACCTATATCGGGTATATCCTACTGGCACTGGGAATGATCTGGAGTCTTTTCATCCCCAACGGAAGATTCCAAAAGTTGCTTAAGGGTGCAAGGAAACTGCAACATGGTGCGGTGGCAGTGTTATTTGCGATCTCTCTGGCTTTTGTACCGCAGCAGGCAGAGGCTGCCACCCCAAAACTTGATGCATCACTGCAAAAGCAGATGCAGGCTTACAATGCTGAACATGCAAAGAAGTTTGGAATGCTTGCTGTTCAGGATCATCAGGGACGTATGAAACCGATGGATACTGTAGCACATGATGTTATTTCCAAGATCACAGGTAAATCTTCGATCTTTGGTATCGAACCCAATCAAATGTTCCTGGGTATGATCATGCAGCCTGATATGTATCAGAATGTCCCAATGATCAAGATCGGGCATAAGAAAATTGCATTGGATCTCGGACTTCCTGAAGAGACGAAATTTGCAAAATTCTCTGACTTCTTCAATAAGAAGGATAACAGCTATAAACTCTATAAACAGGTCACAGATGCCAGCAGAAAGAAGCCATTGGAAAAGTCACAATATGACAAAGAACTTATCAAGACAGATGAGCGGGTCAATGTTTCATATATGGCATATCAGGGTACGCTTATGCGTATTTTCCCAAAACCGGAAGATGCAAGTCATAAATGGTACGCACCGATGGATGCACTGAAAGAGTTCAGTAAAAAAGATATTGAAAAAGTAAAAATGAGCATCTCTGCCTATTTTGTTATGGTGGCACAGGCAGTTAAAGAGGGAAAATGGGACAATGCAGACCTCGCACTCAGAGGTATTCAGAAGTATCAGAAAACGTATGGTGCAGAGGTACTTCCTACGGCAAAACATATAGAGATGGAGATATGGTACAACAAGTTGGGACTTTTCGGAAAATTGGTTCCACTCTATCTTCTGATGGGACTTTTCTTACTGATCTTTGCATTCATCCATGTCATTAAACCGGCATTCCCTATGAAGTGGATCATGCGTATCTCCTGGAGTATTCTTATCTTTGGATTTATTTTGCATGTGATCGGTATGGGGATCCGCTGGTATATTGCAGGACATGCTCCCTGGTCCAATGCCTATGAATCTATTGTCTTTATTGCGGCTTCTACTGTATTGGCAGGGATCATCCTGGCAAGAAAATCTCCGTTTGCTTTGGCGGGTACGGCTATTCTTGCCGGTGTAACAATGGGTGTAGCACATATGAACTTCATCAACCCGGAGATCACCAACCTGGTACCGGTACTGAAGTCCTACTGGCTTATGATCCATGTGGCAACGATCATCTCCGGTGATGGTTTCCTTGGTTTGGGATCGATCTTATCTATGTTGGTGCTCATACTGTTCATTATCAGAGGGAAAGACGGCGATGCAAATATTGACCGTTCCATCAAAGAGTTGACCAACCTTTCCGAGATGGGGTTGATCATCGGGCTTATGCTGCTTACGGTCGGTAACTTCCTTGGAGGTGTCTGGGCCAATGAATCCTGGGGACGTTACTGGGGATGGGACTCCAAAGAGACCTGGGCAGCAGTGACTATTCTCATCTATGCAGCAGTATTGCATATGAGATTCATCCCGGCATTGAGATCGACCTTTACTTACAACGTCGCTTCGACCTGGGCATACTCAACAGTGCTTATGACCTATTTCGGAGTGAACTATTACCTTTCTGGTCTACATTCCTACGCAGCAGGTGATCCTGTGCCGATCCCTATGTGGGTCTATTATGCTATTGCAGGACTGTTTGTATTAACGATTTTAGCTGCTAGAAACAGGAAGATGGAAAAATAGTTTTTTGGTGCGTTGGGAAACGCACCCTACAGCTACCGAGATACAATACAAATACACATTTTTTTACTTCAAAATACGTTTGATCGTCTCCGAACAAACCGTTAATCCTACCGCACCCGTCACGGCAACACAGGACCCTTTCTCTTTACATTTATCTTCTTCGGGTGAAAATACCACAGTGAAGTTTCTGTCAAATTTTGCTTTTTTAAGTTCATTTCGTATCTTTCTGGCCAGTGCATCCCCATGGGTTTTCCATATAGAAGCAACTTCTATCTTGTTCGTATCGTAACGCTTGGCTGAACCCAGTGCCATAATGAGTTTTTTATAACATTTTTTAGCTACTTCTATTTTGACTTTGGTCGTATCTGCTGCATCGATGACAATGTCATAAGGATCAAAATCAAAAGAAGCCACCCAAGCCATATCCATTTTATGATCGATGGTACTGATACCGGGGTAAAGTTTTTCCAAGGCTTCCACTTTTATTTCACCTACAGCCTCTGATCCTATCTGCCTGTTTTGGTTGGTTACATCGAAAGTATCATAGTCCAAGATAGTAATATCTGTTACTCCTGAACGGTAGAGACAGTCCAATGCATAGGACCCGACACCGCCTACACCCAGAATGAGTATTTTAGCGTTTTGGATCTTTTCAAAATCTTCTTCACCAAATAACATGCGGCAACGCTCAAATCGCATTTTACAGCCAGCCTTCTAATGTTGTAATGTCATCATGTGATGTCAGATCAAGGTGAATAGGAGTCACAGAGACATAGCCATCTGAGACAGCTTCAAAGTCTGTTGTATGACCTTTGGTCTCTAACCATTCAAGTTTAGGCAGACCGATCCAGTAATACTCCAAACCTCTTGGGTTATAATGTACTTCTGCATGGAAACCATACTGTTTGTTCCCTGCTCGTGTGACCTTGAATCCTTTACACTCTTCTGACGGAATAGGGGGAATATTGACATTCAGGAACTTGCGTTCCGGAAGCGGAAAGTCTTCTTCAAAGATCTTTTTGACCAGTGCGACAATGCTCTCCTGTGCCAGTTTGTATCCGTGTTCCACAATACTTGCTTTGTCATTGTTATAAACCTGGGAGATGGCAATGGCAGGTATCCCCTG
>CAZCBU010000046.1:0-5933 GCA_964496995.1 uncultured Sulfurovum sp. | reverse complement strand
GTATACAGAGAAGAGTTTGGCTCTTCAGGAAGAGGGTGTCATCGTAGTTCAAACAACTCCAAGAATGACTAAAAACGGTCTTAAAGAAGTTTTCAAAGAGTTCTTCGGGATCAATCCACTTAGAGTGAACTCAATGAGAGTAAACGGTAAAGTGAAAAGATTTAAAGGTATCGAAGGAAAAAGACCAGACTTGAAAAAGTTCTATGTCAAGCTTCCAGAAGATGCAAAAATCGAAAGCTTAGCGGTATAAGGATAGAAGATGGCAATTAAAACATATAAACCAACCACACCTTCACGTCGTTATATGACTAACCTTGACAGCGGTGATATCACTGCTAAAGCAAGCGTTAGAGCACTACTTAAGAATCTTCCAAGATCTGCAGGTAGAAACAGTAACGGTAGAATCACTTCTCGTCACAGAGAAGCAGGTGCTAAAAAACTATATAGAATCATCGATTTCAAAAGAAACAAATTTAACATTGAAGGTACTGTCGCTACTGTTGAGTACGACCCGTACAGAAACTGTAGAATCTGTCTTATCAAATATGTTGATGGTGACAGAAGATACGTACTTCAGCCAAAAGGTTTGAACGTCGGTGATAAAATCATGTCTGCGGACGCTGGTCTTGATATCAAGACAGGTAACTGTATGAAATTGAAATCTATCCCAGTGGGTACTTTGGTACACAATATTGAAATGAGCCCTGGTCACGGTGGTCAGATCGCTAGATCTACCGGTGGATATGCTCAGATCATGGGTAGAGACGGTAAATACGTTTCACTTAGACTTCCGTCTGGTGAGATGAGATACATTCTTGGTGAATGTCTGGCAACGATCGGTACTGTTGGGAATGAAGACTTTTCTAACATTGTTATCGGTAAAGCCGGTAGATCAAGACACCTTGGTATCAGACCACAGACACGTGGTTCTGCGATGAACCCGATCGATCACCCACACGGTGGTGGTGAAGGTAAAACGAACTCTGGACGTCATCCGGTATCTCCATGGGGTACTCCGGCTAAAGGATTCAAGACTCGTAAGAAACAAGCTAGTGATAAGTTAATTATCTCTAAGAGAAAAAAGTAAGGGGCTAAGATATGGCAAGATCGACAAAAAAAGGTCCATTCATCGATGGTCACCTAATGAAAAAAGTACTTAAAGCAAAAGAAGAAGGTTCTAACAAACCGATCAAAACGTGGTCAAGAAGATCTGTGATCTTTCCTGAGTTCATCGGTTTGACAATTAACGTACACAACGGTAGACAATTCGTACCAGTATTTATAACTGAAAACCATGTAGGTTACAAACTGGGTGAATTCGCACCAACAAGAACATTTAAGGGCCACAAAGGTTCTGTTCAGAAGAAGGTAGGTTAATCATGAGTAGAGCATTATTAAAATTTGTAAGAGTTTCACCTACAAAAGCAAGATTGATCGCTAGAGAAGTTCAGGGAATGAATGCAGAGTTGGCTTTGGCTTCTCTTGAATTCATGCCTAACAAAGCAGCAGGGATCATCTCCAAGGTTATTGCATCAGCAGTAGCGAACGGTGACTTTGAACCTGAAGAAGTGACGATCACTTCTTGTAGAGTTGACAAAGCAGCGGTCATGAAGAGATGGAGACCAAGAGCTAGAGGTACAGCTTCTAGAATCATTAAACCAACAGCACACATTCTTGTAGAAGTTGGCGTAGCTGAAAAAACTGAGAAGGAAGCGTAATGGGCCAGAAAGTAAATCCTATAGGTCTTAGACTTGGAATTAACAGAAACTGGGAGTCAAGATGGTTCCCGGCAAAAGGAAGAACTGCTGATTTTATCGCTGAAGATTACAAGATCAGAAAATTCCTGAAAAAAGAACTTTTCTATGCTGGTGTTTCTAACATTATCATTGAAAGAACAGTTAAAAAACTAAGAATCAATATCGTAACTGCAAGACCTGGTATCATCATCGGGAAAAAAGGTGCGGATATTGAGAAATTGAAAGCGACACTTATCAAAATGCTTGGTAAAGATGTAGCGATCAACATTAAAGAAGAAAAACGTCCTCAGGCTTCAGGTCAATTGGCTGCTGAGAATGTTGCGACTCAACTTGAGAGAAGAGTTGCCTTCAGACGTGCTATGAAAAAAGTGATTCAGGGTGCCTTGAAGTCAGGTGCAAAAGGAATCAAAGTTTCTGTATCTGGTAGACTTGGTGGAGCTGAAATGGCTAGAACTGAGTGGTACCTGGAGGGAAGAGTTCCTTTGCATACACTGAGAGCAAAGATCGATTACGGTTTTGCTGAAGCACATACTACATACGGGATCATCGGTATCAAAGTATGGATCTTCAAAGGTGAAGTACTTGCCAAAGGTATTCAGGCTGAGCCAAAAGAAGAAAAAAAGGGTGGTCGCAGACCATCTAGAAATACTAACAATAGAAATAGAGGTGAATAACAATGTTAATGCCTAAAAGAACCAAATGGAGAAAGCAGATGAAAGGCCGTAACCGCGGTAAATCTTTCAGAGGCAACAAAATTGAGTTCGGTGATATTGCGATCAAAGCTGTAGAAGCTGGTAGAATTGATTCTCGCCAGATCGAAGCGGCGCGTATTACTATGACAAGAAAAATTAACAGAACAGGTAAAACCTGGATCAGAGTTTTCCCTGATAAACCACTGACTGCCAAGCCGCTTGAAACAAGAATGGGTAAAGGTAAAGGTGCTGTTGATAAATGGGTTATGAATATTAAGCCAGGAAGAATTATTTTCGAAATGGCCGGTGTAGAAGAGGACCTCGCAAGAGCGGCGCTTACACTAGCAATTCATAAAATGCCATTCAAGTGTAAAATCATCGCTTTAAAGGACACTAATGAACTATATTGATTTAAAAGACAAAAGCGAAGCAGATTTACTTGCAATGCTTAAAGAGAAAAAACTTGAGTTGTTTACGCTCAATGCAAAGTTGAAAACAATGCAGTTGACAAACACTTCTGAGTTAAGAGTAGCGAAAAAAGATATCGCAAGAATCCAGACAGCATTGACTGCTGCTAGATCGAAGTAAGGGGTCATTTATGCCAAAAAGACAAATAACAGGTACTGTGATTAAAAAGGCTGGAGACAAAACTGCAACTGTATTGGTTGAGAGAAGAGTACTTCACCCAAGATACCACAAGACGGTAAAAAGATTTAAGAAATATCTTATTCACGATGAGAAAAATGACATTAATGTTGGAGATACAGTGACTGCCATTGAGTGTAGACCACTTTCTAAAACAAAATGTTTCAGACTTCTTGAAATCGTGAAGAGAGGAGAAGTGTAATGATCCAAGGTTTTACTAGATTAAATGTAGCAGACAACTCTGGTGCAAAAGAGATCATGTGTATCAAGGTTCTTGGTGGATCTAAAAGAAGATATGCATCAGTAGGTGACGTTATCGTTGCTTCTGTTAAAAAAGCACTTCCAACTGGAAAAGTAAAAAAAGGTAAGGTTGTTAAAGCTGTTGTAGTTAGAACAAAAAAAGAGATCCAGAGAGAAAATGGTTCACTTATTCGTTTTGACGACAATGCTGCGGTAATCATCGATGACAAAAAGGAGCCGATCGGTACACGTATCTTCGGCCCTGTAAGTCGTGAAACAAGATATGCAGGATTCATGAAAATTGTATCACTTGCACCGGAGGTATGGTAATGGCAACTAAGTTCAAAATCAAAAAGGGTGATCAAGTAATGATCATCGCTGGTGATGACAAAGGTAAAACCGGAGAAGTTCTTCAGGTTCTTACTAAAAAAGATGCAGTGATCGTTGCAGGTTGTAAAATGGCTAAAAAAGCTGTTAAGCCAAGCGAGCAGAACAAAGAGGGTGGATTCGACAACAAAGAGATGCCGATCCATATCTCAAATGTAAAAAAAGTAGAGGGTTAATCCTATGAGTAGAATGAAGCAAAAGTACAATGACATCGCTCCTGCACTCCAAACAGAGTGTGAGATCAAAAACGTGATGCAGACACCTAAGCTTGAAAAAATCGTGATCTCTGTGGGTGCCGGTGAAGAGGGTAAAGACTCTAAACTCATCGCAAACATGACAGACACTATTTCTCTTATCGCCGGTCAAAAAGCGGTAGTTGTCAATGCAAAGAAATCTGTTGCAGGTTTTAAAGCAAGAGAAGGTGCACCTTCAGGTATCAGAGTAACACTTAGAGGTGACAACATGTATAACTTCTTTGATAAACTCGTATCTATTGCACTTCCAAGAGTAAAAGACTTTAGAGGAACACCTAGAAAAGGTTTTGACGGACGTGGTAACTATAACTTCGGTCTTCAAGAGCAGTTGATGTTCCCTGAAGTTGAGTTCGACAGTATCATTAAAACACACGGTATGAATATTACGATCGTAACAAGTACTGAAGATGATAAACAAGCATTTACACTTCTTGAGAAGTTGGGAATGCCTTTTGCTAAAGGGAGAAACTAATGGCTAAGAAATCAATGATCGCTAACCAGAAGAGAAAAGCAAAATTCTCTACTCAGGCATATACAAGATGTAACATTTGTGGTAGACCTCACTCTGTATACAGAGACTTCGGACTTTGTCGTGTGTGTTTAAGAAAAATGGCCAATGAAGGTCTAATTCCTGGTATGCGTAAAGCAAGCTGGTAAGGAGAAGAAAAAGATGATGACAGATATAATTGCAGACTCTCTTACTCGTATAAGAAATGCTGCGCAAAGAAAACTAGACGTTACGACACTTCTTCACTCAAAAACAATTGAGGCAACTGTGGCTATTTTAGTAGACAAAGGTTACCTTGAGAGCTTCAAAGTGAAAGAAGACGGAAACAAAAAAACAATTAAAGTGGTTCTTAAATATGATGATGCTGAAAAAAGCGTTATCAATGAACTTAAAAAGATCTCTAAGCCGGGTAGACGTGTTCACCAGGGTAAAGATGAGATCAGAACATTTAAAAACGGTTATGGTACTTTGGTAGTTTCTACTTCTCAAGGTGTTCTTGCTAATGATGAAGCGTACAAGCGTGGAATCGGTGGCGAAGTAATCTGTAGTATTTGGTAAGGAGACAAGATGTCAAGAATAGGAAAAAGACCAGTAACTGTGGCAAGTGGTATTGATGTATCACTGGACGGTACGACTCTCGTGGCTAAAAAAGGCAATCTTGAAAAAAGACTTGAGACTCATGGTAGAGTGGGAATCAACATTGATGGATCAGAAGTGACTTTTGAACGCGTTGGTGATGAAAAACAAGATGCAGCATTCTGGGGAACATACAGAGCATTGTTCAATAACATTATCATCGGACTTGATAAAGGATATTCAAAATCTCTAGAGATCAACGGTGTCGGTTACAGAGCAGCTGTTGAAGGTAAAAAATTGGTACTTCAACTTGGTTTCTCTCATCCGGTAAATTTTGATATTCCTGAAGGACTTGAGATCAAAGTAGATAAGAATATCATCACTATCAGCGGAACAGACAAACAAGTTGTAGGTCAAGCTGCTGCTGAGATCAGAGCATTCAGACCACCAGAGCCTTACAAAGGTAAAGGTGTGAAGTACACAGATGAAGTTATCATCAGAAAAGCTGGTAAAGCAGCTGGTAAGTAAGGGGCGATAGTATGTTAAAAAGTATTCAAAAAAGAAAAAATAAACTTCGCGCTCAGAGAAAAGCTAGAGTGAGAGGTAAGATCTTCGGAACAGAAGAGTTACCAAGACTAACAGTGTTTAAATCAAACAAACACTTTTATGCTCAAGCTATCAATGACACTACAGGTGTAACACTTGCTTCTGCTGATGGTAGAAAACTTGGTTTGAAAGTAAACCAGGAAGATGTTAAAAAAGTAGCTGCTGAAATGGCTAAAAATCTTGCTTCTAAAAACATTGAGAGTGTTGTATTCGACAGAAATGGTTACTTATACCATGGTGTTGTTGCGTCATTTGCTGATGCACTTAG
>CAZCBU010000045.1:0-6359 GCA_964496995.1 uncultured Sulfurovum sp. | reverse complement strand
GCCAAAGAGTCTTCTCTGGGTGCCGATAATGGTATGGCGATTGCGATGATGATGCAGCTTATGGATGAAGGTCAGGCACTGGAGTTTTTGCTGACTTCAGATGAGGAGATAGGACTCATCGGGGCCAATAAAGTGGCTTTTGATCTCAAGAGCAGATATATGTTGAATCTCGATTCGGAAGATGATGCAGAAGTCTATATCGGTTGTGCCGGCGGTGCAGATATTACAGCCCATAAACAGGATGAATATGTCGAAGGCAAAGGGCACTGCTATGAAGTGGCGGTCAAAGGTCTGCCTGGAGGACATTCCGGTGTTGACATAGACAAGGGGGTCCCTTCTGCGATCAAAGTACTGGGTGACTATTTAGTTGAAAACGGTGTCACACAGTTGGCCAGTCTCTATGCCGGAGAACGGCGTAACTCCATTCCTGCCAATGCTGTTGCGATCATACGAAGTGAAAGTGAACTTTCCGCCAGTGGAGATGTCACCGTCAGAGAACTCAAAGAACAGCCGTCCGTATTGAAAGAAGGTGTGAAGATCATTCACTTGATACATGCATTTAAACACGGGGTCAGAGCAGACAATAAAGAGTTTGGTATTCCTGATGTGAGTATCAACCTTGCCATTATCACAGCAGATGAAAAAGGCGGGATCACTATTGAGACCTCTGCAAGAGCCATGGATGCGGATTCACTTGAAAAGCTGACGGAAGAAACAGTTGGTTTTTTTGAGTCCTACGGTTTTTCTGTGAAAGTGGAGGACAAATATCCTGCCTGGAAACCTGATGTGTCAGCGTTTACCGATATTGTCAGCCGGGAGATGAAAAAAGTATTCGGCACAAGTAAGCTTATGGCCATTCATGCCGGGCTTGAATGCGGGGTGATCGCAGAAAAATATCCTACCATGAAGTTCGCTTCCATCGGACCTACGATACGTTACCCCCACTCCACAAGAGAAATGGTCCATATAGGATCTGTCGAGAAAACATATCTCGTATTGAAAGAGATCATTAAATCAATTTAAATAATGAGATATATCATTTTAACTTAAGACAAGTAGGAGTAGAATTAATAAATGAGGGTTTATTACCGGTCTCATAATTATGTAGGTTGAGCAGTCAACTTTTTCAAGGAAAAGAATGAAAACAATATTTCAGGATATAGAGTATTTAAATAAAAATGTAGAAGATAAAAGGTCAAAAAAGATCCTTAAAGAACTTGAAGAGAATATGCATCTCTTAAAAACCAAAAGTGGTTTGACCCAATTGATGAATAAAAAGAAGCTTGCAAAGATCACACGTAATGTTGAGTATGAAAATGAGTTGAAAGAACTGCAGGTAGAGCTTATTAAATTACAAAACTGGGTCTATGACAATAATAAACGTGTGATGATCATCTTTGAAGGACGTGATGCTGCGGGTAAGGGTGGTTCTATTAAGCGTTTTACACAGTACCTGAATCCCAGAAAATTTAGAGTGGTTGCTCTGCAAAAACCTACTGAAGTTGAGACAGGACAGTTTTACTTCCAACGTTATTTCCAGCACTTACCAAACCCGGGTGAGATCACTTTCTTTGACCGTTCCTGGTATAACCGTGCTATTGTTGAACCTGTATTTGATTTTTGTACGCCAGAACAGTATGAAAAGTTTATGAAACAGGTTCCTGAGATAGAACATTCAATTATAGATGACGGAATTATACTTATTAAGTTGTGGTATTCCATTACAAAAGAAAATCAGCAAAAACGATTTAAAGAGCGTATGTCAAATCCGCTTAAACACTGGAAATTAAGTCCAGTAGATCAAAAAGCACAAGAGATGTGGGATAAAGTAACGTATTACAAAGAAGAGATGTTCAGCCGTTCACATACAGGCTATGCACCATGGATCATTGTCGACAGTAATGATAAAAAAAGAGCCAGATTAGAGTCTATACGTTATGTACTTGCCCAAATTCCGTACGAGGGGAAAGAGGATGCAAAAATCAACCTTCATCATGATCCAGATATTGTTGAGCGTTATCATAGACGTTCACATGATGAATAGTTAAAGAAATTAAACTTTAAAAGTTTGTGTGGTTTTACAGTGTGCTTCCATGAAGCACCCTTCACACTCAGGTTTAACAGCTTTACATTTGTACCTGCCAAAAAGAACCATGGCTTGATGTAATAGGTGCAAGTCGGTTTTAAACTTTTTACTTAACTCCTCTTCACATTTTACAGCGGTTTTAGCATCACTCAGTCCAAGTCTGTGAGCAACTCTGTAAACATGTGTATCCACTGCCATCAGATTGGCCCCGGTGTATTCTATCATGACCACATTGGCGGTTTTCTGTCCTACTCCGGCAAGTTTTACCAGCTCATTACGTTCCAGAGGTATTTCATTGCCATAATTCTCAACAACCGATTGTGCCATTTTGATGAGGTTCTTGGCCTTATTGTTAAAAAAAGAACAGGTGTTGATGTAGGATTTTACTTCATCCAGGTCAGCATTGGCAAGTGAAACAGGATCAGGATAGGCTTCAAAGAGTGCGGGTGTGATAATATTGACACGTTTGTCAGTACATTGTGCCGACAACATGACAGCAATAAGCAATTCATAAAGATTCCTATAGGTTAATTCTGTCACAGAATCCGGATAATGTTCCAAAAAAAGTGCTTTGATCTCTTCGATCTCTTTTTTGCTTGCTTTTTTCACTTTCGCCATAGTGTTGTACCTTCTTTTTAATCTAATAAGAATAAAATATTAGCATATTAATCAACGATTTACTAATTGGAGATATAATCTTAAGTAAATTTTAAAAATCAAAGGATATACATAATGTTAAAACTTGCGAAAACTTCACTATTGGCCGTAGCTGTTATGGCAACATCAGTGGTTGCATCAGATATTTTGGTTACAGTAAACGGTAAGAATATTACAAAACAGGATGCAGAACAATTCGTTGCTGCAGCGCAGCCCAATGCACACTTTTCCCAGCTTGACAAAGCACAGCAGGATATGATCAAAGAGAGATTGGTTGAAAAAGTACTTTTTACTGAATTGGCGGAAAAAGAAGGTATTGAAAACAGTGCTGATTTCAAACAGGCAATGGCAAAGATCAAAGAAGAACTTCTTGTCAATATGTGGATGAAAAAACAGCTTGACAATACACTGGTAAGTGACAGTGAAGCTAAAGAATTTTATGAGAAAAATAAAGCTAAATTCCTTCAGCCTGCGACTATGCATGCAAGACATATTTTAGTGAAAACTGAAAAAGAAGCTTTGGATATCATCAAAGAGCTTGAAAAAAACAAAGATGATCAAGTCAAAGTAAAATTTATAGAACTGGCAAAAACAAAATCTACAGGACCTTCCGGACCTAAGGGTGGAGATCTTGGTACATTCACCAAAGGACAGATGGTTCCTGAATTCTCAAAAGCAGCATGGGAACTTAAAAAAGGTGAAGTTACAAAAAAACCTGTAAAAACACAATTTGGTTACCATGTGATCTATCTTGAAGAGAAAATGGATCCAAAACCACTTACTTATGATCAGGTAAAAGACAAGATCATCGCATCACTTAAACAAAAGCAGTTTGCAGTAAAAATTTCAGAAATGGCCAAAGAACTTAAAGCAAAAGCAAAGATCGTTGATCCAGCGAAAGATGCTAAATAATTTTAGTGATTGATATATAAAAATTGGGGGATAGGGAATGAAGAAATTTTCTGTAGTTTTACTTGCTACTATTGGGTTATTCACAGCAACTGCTTCAGCAGACGGGTTGAAAAACTCTTTAACGAATATGATGAATAAAAAGGACACAACACCCGGAATGGTCGATCTGAGCCGACTGGATGTCAATGCCAAACCTTATATGCAGCAGCCAAAGACCAGGTCATCCAAAGCAGTGGTTGCACTGGTAAATGGTAAAAAGATCATTAAAAAAGATGCTGATGCCTATCTCTCCAAAAGAACAAATGGTCAGGTAAAAGACTTTGATCTTTTACCCAAAAAACAGCGTATTAGGCTTGTTCAGGAAATGTCCGTCGCACAATTGGCTGAAAATGCTGCCAAAAAAGAGTTGACGGATCAGGAAAAAACAGCGATCTTCTCACGTATCTGGATGCAGAAACAAGCTTCAAAAAATCCGGTGACAGATGCACAGGTAAAAGAAGTATATGACGACTTGAAAAAGCGTGCCATGGAATCCAACAGTACAAAACCCATACCGGAATTCGAAAAGATCAAAACCAGTATGAAGATGCAAATGAGTGAAAAGGCCATTATTGGTCAATTGATGAAAGATGTCAACATCACACTTATCGATGCCAATATGATCGCAGGAAGTGTCAACGGTGCTTATATTTCCATTGAAGATGCCAATAATGCTTTGCAGGCAGTTTCAAAAGGCAAATCGACTTGGAACAGTATTCCAAAAGCGGATAAAAAACGTGTACTTCAAATGATCGCACCAGCTAAACTGATCGAATCTGCAGTCAAAACAGATATCCCTTCAAAAGAGAAAAATACTGCTTTGGCGAACTTCTGGATGCAAAATAAAATCATGAAGACCGAAGTTAGTGAAAAAGAGTTGAAATCTGCATATGATAAAATCAAACAAGCTTCCAAAAAAGCAAAGTCCAAACAAAAACTACCACCATATGAACAGTTAAAAAATACGTTACATATGCAAATCGCTAAAGAAAAAGTGATTGATGACCTAATGAAAAGTGCAAAAATAAAATTAAAATAATTGCTAAGGGGAAAAGTTATGGCTACAAAAATTTTAGATATCGTTGATGCAGGTGTGATCACAGGTGATGATCTTCAAAGTGTGTTCACTGTTGCAAAGGAGGAAGGATTTGCCCTTCCTGCTGTCAATGTAGTAAGCACATCTTCTATCAATGCAGTACTGGAATCAGCGAAAAAAGTAAATTCACCGGTGGTGATCCAGTTTTCAAATGGTGGTGGGGCTTTTTATGCAGGGAAAGGTCTTCCTTCTGATGAAGCAGCTGTTTTAGGAACGATTTCCGGTGCGCAGCATGTGCATACTGTTGCGAAAGCATACGGTGTACCTGTCATACTGCATACAGACCATGCAGCACGCAAGTTGCTCCCTTGGATCGATGCACTTTTGGATGCAAGTGAAGCACATTACAAGGCACATGGCATTCCTCTTTTCTCTTCCCATATGATCGACCTTTCAGAAGAGCCTATTGAAGAGAATATCGCGACCTGCAAGGCCTATCTGGAACGTATGTCCAAAATGGGAATGACACTTGAGATCGAACTGGGTGTTACCGGCGGAGAAGAAGACGGCGTGGATAATACTGACATTGACAATGCACTGCTTTATACCCAGCCTGAAGAGGTGGCATATGCGTATGAAGAGTTGATGAAAGTCTCCGACAAGTTTACCATTGCTGCATCTTTTGGAAATGTCCATGGTGTGTACAAACCGGGTAATGTCGTATTGACACCGACAATTCTTGATAATTCCCAGGCTTTTATTGAAGAAAAATACAAAACTGCCAAAAAACCTGTGAATTTTGTTTTCCACGGTGGTTCGGGTTCTGAACTCTCGGATATTCGTGAAGCCATTGGGTATGGTGTGATCAAAATGAATATCGATACGGATACGCAATGGGCATTCTGGGATGGAGTAAGAGGATATGTGGCTAAAAACTATGACTATCTTCAAGGACAGATCGGAAATCCGGAGGGTGAAGATAAACCGAATAAGAGTTATTATGATCCGCGTAAATGGCTTCGTGCCGGTGAAGAGTCGATGGTAAAGAGGCTTGAGCAGGCGTTTGATGATTTGAATTGTATTGGGCGTAATTAATTTAAATCTTTTTATTTGACTGCCTTGTTTCTTGACTGTGGCGGTATTTTCTCTTTACTTTTCTAGAAAAGTAAAACAAAAGTCGTCTCTACTCTCGAATCGCTACGCTTTCAAGGTCGTTCGTAGAGACAGACACACTTCGCGTGATTTGATGGAGGGTTGTTTATGATATTTCATTCATCTCCCGTTGAATCCATTTTTTTTGAGAATCAACAATTTTATTTAAAACGTGATGACCTTCTTCATCCGGATTTCTCTGGAAATAAAGCACGTAAGTTTCATTATTTTCTTCAACATGATTTTCCTGACATTACCAAAGTAGTCTCATACGGCTCTGCACAGTCCAATGCGATGTATTCACTTTCTGTACTGGCAAAGATGAAAGGGTGGGAGTTTGAATACACTGTCGATCATATAGCTGACTACCTGAAAGATAATCCCCATGGGAATTACAAAGCGGCCATAGATAACGGCATGCAGATTATTGTAGGTCGGGATGCCCCCATTCCGACAAATAATGTATTGTTGATAGAA
>CAZCBU010000044.1:0-2829 GCA_964496995.1 uncultured Sulfurovum sp. | reverse complement strand
AAATTTCTTTTCTGGTTCCTCGATGCTCCACAGAAGTGTATCTACCTTAAAGAAAGAAATATCGAACTGCATCAGGTGCTGCGTTACAATGACTATGTCAACAGCTGTTTGGAGCTGAAGAGTGCACCAGGTACTTTAAAGATATCTCAAAAACAGATCTCATCTAAAATGAGTGCCGGAAAAACTGTGGGTATCAACCAGGGTGCAACGTATGGCAGTGCAAAACGCTGGTACCCTGAAAAGTTTGCCGAGGTTGCCATTGCCCTGTCCGATCATTACGACATAGTGATCTTCGGCGGTCCAAATGAAACGGATATTGCAGCAGATATAGAAGCGGAGCTGAAAAAGGCAGGTGTTGCAAACTATACCAATCTTGCCGGAAAAACAACTATTCCCGAACTCATCAGAAAGATATCGGAGCTGGACCTTTTCATTACCGGAGACAGTGGTCCCATGCATGTAGCAGCGGCATTTCAAATACCGACTGTGGCACTGTTTGGTCCGACCAGAGACAAAGAGACTTCCCAGTGGAAAAACCCCAAAGGCATCATCGTCAAAAAAGAGATGGCGTGTGCACCGTGTATGAAGCGTACGTGCCCATTAAAGCACCACGAGTGTATGAAGTTCATAGAAGCCAAAGATGTATTGGCTGCTGTTGAAAAACTGGAATCAGCTTAATTCGTTATCCACAGCCTGGCAGAGTGTATGTCCTATGAGGATGTGCATCTCCTGTATGCGTGGTGTATCATTTGAAGGGACAACAATATTGAGGTCACATACTTCATTCATTGCTCCTCCGTCTTTACCTGAAAATCCTATGGTTTTACAGCCCATCTTTTTAGCCGTTGAAAGTGCAGAAAGTACATTAGCTGAATTTCCGCTTGTAGAGATACCTATAAGCAAATCTCCTTGTCTGGCTAAAGCTTCAAACTGTCTTTGAAATATCTTGTCATAACCATAGTCATTTCCAATGGCGGTAAGTGCTGAAGTATCTGTCGTTAATGCAATACCTGGCAGACCTCCACGCTCAGTTTTGTACCGTCCTGTAAGTTCTGCAGCAATGTGTTGTGCATCAGCAGCCGAACCGCCGTTACCGCATAAAAGTATTTTATTACCATTCTTTAGTGTATCGATAAGCATATGGGAAGCCTGCTCTACAACAGGGATCAATATTTTTATCGTAGCTTCAATAGTTTGTCTGTGTGCTTCAAATTCAGCCTGTATCATTTCTTTCATAGCAATATGGTAGCAAAATTTCGCATAATCCGGGGTAATCCGGGAATAATCCATAATAATGGAATACTTCTGTATAATTAAGATAAAAAAAGAACGCACGTATTCATGAAACAACTCATTAAATATTTTCTGCCCTACATGCTCCATTATAAAAAAGAGTTTATTTTTGCCATACTCGGTATGATCGCCGTGGCTGTGGGAACAACACTCTCCGCACACCTTCTTAAACCGGTACTTGACGATATTTTTATTAATAAAGACCAGGAGATGCTCAAGCTGATCCCTTTTGCGATCATCGGTGTTTTCATGCTGAAATCCACAGGAAGGTTCGTGCAGACCTACTATACTGTCTATATCGGAGATGACATTGTACGAAAGCTGCGTGACAGGCTGGCACGGCACCTGATGTATCAGGACATTGAGTATCTCAACCGTATGCGCAGCGGAGAGCTTCTAAGCCGTGTGACCAACGATATCAACCGTATCCAAACCGTGGTCTCATCTATGATCCCTACGCTAATGGTAAAGTCTATGCTTATTGTGACACTGACATCCTATGTGATCTATCAGAGTCCGAAACTGGCTTTTTATTTTCTGGTCATCATGCCTCTGGCGCTTCTGCCGCTTCAGGTCCTGGCCAAAAAGATGAAGAAGTATTCCAAACGTTCCCAGGAGAGCAACTCGGACCTGACATCACGCCTCACAGAGATATTCAACAATATAGAAGTGATCAAATCGAGCTCTTCCCAGGAGTATGAATATAAACGTTTTGCCAAAGAGAATATGAATTTTTTCCAGCTGGCGATCAAGCAGATGAAGGTCAATGCCCTTGTCGGCCCCACACTGGAAGTATTCGGTTCGGTCGCCATCGCCATTGCTATTTATGTCGGGGCACTTCAGGTGATCCATGATGAGATCACCGTAGGTACCTTCTTTGCCTTTGTGACAGCGCTCTTTATGCTCTACGACCCTATTAAGGTACTGTCAAATATCCATAACCGTATTCAGGATGCGGTAGCAGCAACCGAGCGTATGGGTGAACTTTTCGACAGCATACCTACGATCGTTTCTGGAGACAAAGAGCTTCAGCATATCGATACTGTTGTCTTTCGTGAAGTTTCATTGAACTACGGAGACAAAAAGGCACTTGAGAATGTGGATCTCAATACAGAAAAAGGGAAAGTATATGCCCTTGTGGGTGACAGTGGTGCGGGGAAAAGCAGTTTTGTCAATCTTCTGGTCCGTTTTTATGAGCCGACATCCGGTGAACTGCAGATAAACGGTGTGAATATATCGGAATACACCCTTGATTCTCTCCATCAAAAGATCGCCTATGTAACCCAGCGGATCTATATATTCCAGGATACGATCCTTGCCAATGTTGCCTATGGAAGCCAGCCCGATGAAGAACGGGTGGTTGAGGCACTGAAAAAAGCACAGGCCTGGGAATTCGTCAAAGAGATGGAGGAGGGTGTTTATACCGTTCTGGATGAATTCGGTGTCAATCTGAGCGGAGGACAGAGACAGCGGATCGCACTGGCGAGAGCGCTTTACAAATCACCCGATATCCTCATACTTGATGAGGCGACCTCG
>CAZCBU010000043.1:0-11193 GCA_964496995.1 uncultured Sulfurovum sp. | reverse complement strand
CATTTGTCAAGATTGAAATTTACCTGTGTACGCAGTGAACCCGGTATTTTATAAGAGGGTTTGTTCGGTTTACCCATACGACCGATACTTACAATGATATTCCTGGCTTTGTCAACACCGCAGCCGGACATCACATGAAAAAGACCATCTTCTTTATGCACTTTTTCAACGGCACAGTTGAAACGTGTATCGATGATCTCATCATCAAGAAGTTTGTCAAAATAGTCCAGGGTACTCTCTTTTGTTCCGTCTACGAATGCGACATTCCCTTCAAGTTCAACTTCCTGCCCCTGCCAGTCTTTATCAACCCGCTTCTTATCTTTGTAAAATTTTCGGATCGTATGTGAGTGATTGTCTGTTTTCTCTATCATGAGTACTTTTTCAAGACCAAGTACTTTTGCTTCTACTGCAGAGCCGATACCACCGGGTCCACCGCCTATAATGATAAGATCATATATCGTATCCATACACTACTCCTAACTAATAATGATTACTTATAAGCAGTGTACCATGTTCTAAAATATAAATCCACACTTACACATATATATTTTAGTTATTATCTGAAATGATTACTTTTGCATACATTCCGGGAAAGACATTGGATTTGCCTTTATCAAATGAAACACGCATTTTGATCTTGTGTGTCATAGGGTTTGCATCAGGAATAATGGCATGTATTGTTCCCACAGTACTGTAATTGATAGACGGTATTTTTACGGGGATCCTCTGTCCCTCTTTTACTTTACCAATGATACTTTCCGAAAGTGAAACATCGATCTCCAGATTTTCCGTGTCTACGATCATGATCGTAAGCATACCGGGCATGACCATATCGCCTACTTTGATATTCTTCTGAACAACGACGCCATCAGACGGGGCTTTCATTTTTAAGTAGTTAAATATGGTTGCCATCTGTTTTGCCTTGATCGATGCCTGTTCTACCATAACTTGTGCAGAGTCCAACATGGCTGATACATTTTCTGCCTGTGCTTCCATGTCATCTATATCCATTAAAGGAATTTTATTGCGTTCTTTAAGTCTGTTCTTTTTCTTATTGATATTTTTCAATCTTTTACGCCAAAATTCCAGAACGATCTTCGACTGTTCCAACATCAGATCTGCCTGAGACTTCATAATATCAAACTCCGCAGACTCCATCTCATAGAGATCATCTTCACGCTTTACTTTATCTCCAAGTTTGACAAATACTTTTTTGATATACCCCATATAGCGGCTTCCTATCATTTTTTGCCCATTGGAGACAACTGTACCTGTTAAAACAATGTTTCCTGCAGAAAGTGATGAAATGAGTAAAATAGTTACAAACAATAATTTCTTTAAACTTGACATTCACTGTATCCGTTTGGTAGATTTACTTTTATCATACTGCCTTACTTACCATTTTCTCAAATTCACATGACATTTCATACATTGTCCGGAGATCTTACTGTATGCCTGCAGTGCCTGAACTGCATCACCATCACTGAAACGCTCTTCAATATCTTCTGCTTTCTTTTTTATCTTCTTTTGTATCTTATTGGTCATTCTCTGGTTATTTTCGAGCCATTTTTCATAAATATCTTTATTGTTCACTTCTGAATCAATAGGACGTACTTTAATGATGGTCTCTTTAAGATCTTTCACCCCTGCTTTAACGATATCTGCATTGTTATAGAAAAAGCCTGATTGGATATCCTGCATGGCCTGAGCCATTTTTTGCATATCCAGGATCCTGTCTGCCTGTGAATATCCATTAGCCAATACAAATACCGATGTCATTGTGATTCCAAGTAGTAATTTCTTCATTTTCCAATTCCTTCTCTATATTTTTCTTACTGCTGTATTGTAACCAAGTATCTTTAATAACTAAGTTTCATTGATAATCATCATAAAAATTAATTACTTTTTTTTATACAGTTTAAGTTTTATTTTAAAATTTTACTGCTAAGATTGGGTTATCTTTAAAATTATCAAAAGGATGGAAAGATGAAAAAAACCCTTATATCGTGTGTAGCTGCTGCTGCATTAATGACAAGTGCGCAAGCAGACTTTAGCTTTGGAGATATGTTCAAAGATATGAAAGAAGCTGCTATTTCAATGAGTAAAGATGCCAAAGATTCTGTTGAATCTATGAAGGATGGTGCGGTTGAGACAAGTAAAAGTGCGGAAAGAACTGTTACAAATGTTTCTAAAGATGCAAAAGATACATCTGTTAAAGTTTCTGATGACTTGAAAACTGCTCAAGTATCAACTTCTAAAGATGTAAGAGATGCTACAGTTGAAGTTGCTGAAGATACAAAAGATTCTATTACCAACACAACAAAAGATCTTAAAGACTCTACAACGATCGCTTCTAAAGATATGAAAGATTCTGCTATTTCAGTATCTAAAGATATCAATGATGCTACAAAAACTGTATCAAATGATTCAAGAGACTCAGTCAAAACTGTTTCCAATGACTCCAGAGATTCTGTGAAAACAGTTTCCAACGACACAACTGATTCTGTTAAAACAGTTTCCAATGATTCAAGGGACTCAGTCAAAACTGTTTCCAATGACTCCAGAGATTCTGTAAAAACAGTTTCCAATGACACAACTGATTCTGTTAAAACAGTTTCCAATGATTCAAGGGACTCAGTCAAAACAGTTTCCAATGACACAAGAGATTCTGTAAAAGATGTTTCTGACAACATTAACGATACAACTAAAACAGTATCTAACGATTCAAGAGACTCTGTGAAAACAGTTTCCAACGATACTGCTGATTCTGTAAAAACAGTTTCCAATGATCTGGATGAGACAACAAGAACAGTATCTAACGACTCAAGAGACTCTGTGAAAACAGTTTCTGACAATGCAAATGATTCAACGAAAACGATCTCTAATGATTCTAGAGATTCTGTAAATACTGTTTCTGACAATGCAAATGATTCAACTAAAACAATTTCTAAAGAGACTAGAAAATCTGTAAAAGAAATTGCTGACGATAACGACGCTGTAAAAAAATAATACTCCGTACTATATCCGAAAAGCTACCAGTCACTTTTGGTAGCTTTTCACTTCTTCTGATCAAAAATCATAAATTTCATTTATTTTATATATCAATAATATGCTATCCTATATTATAGTAATATCTTAAAAGGATCCCTATGCATACTATTAAAAAGTCACTCTTGAGTATACTCTTACTCATCATCCCCTCTCTGCTTTCAGCGGTTTCAACTACAAACACATCCAATGAAGATTCTCTTGCCGTTATATACACACTTGACGGAGACGTTGAGGAAAAATACAATGCTCTGGTAGAGACGAAACTCAAAACGATCGGTTTCAACCTGACTGATCCCCATAAAAGGGTCAATGACCACTACAAAACTGAATTTGGTTCAACCGTCCTGGATATACTGAGCTTTATGCCAGTGGTCAATGATGAGATGATTCTGCCTCTTTTGAATATTGATCCCCGAATTGCAGGTTTTGCTCCCTTCAATATGCTGATTGAAAAAAAACTTGATGAGAAGAAGACTCATGTTGGACATCTGATGCCTAAAGTGATGCTTGATATTCTCGGTATTGAAGACAAAGAAGTAAGAGAAAAATTCACTGCTTCGTTCAAAGCCCTTGATGAAATGATAGAGAAAGAGTTAGGAGGAGAAAAAAGTTATACCCCTCTTCATGAGCTGCCGAAACAAACCATGATGAATTTTGAGTACAGTTTTGATATTCCAGAGGAGATCGAAGACTTTATGGATGAATTCCAGGACAAATTTGAAACGGCACTTACAGATAAAAAATATCTTGTTGCCGGATACCATAACTTTATGGAAAGTACAAAAAATGCCCAGGAGGTACTCAAAGACTATGATGCTTTTTGGACCTACTCACTCTGCCATATGGAATTCTCCTTCAGTATGTTCGATGAGAAAGATGCCAAACCGATCGCTGGTCTCTTTGCACCCTGTACCATGTATATGTATATACCAAAAGGTTCGGGTAAACTTTATGTAGGTATGTACAGACTGCACAACTGGATCACTACACTCAATATCACAGACAAAAAAAGAGTTGAATTGGTAGAAAAACTCGATAAAGAGATCCCTGAGATCATGATCGCCATAGGCATGAAACAGACAAACAATGTCAACACCCTGAAAGAAAAATCAAAAGAAGTAGCTGGAGGAAAACCTGCTGAAACAAAAGCTGCACCGGGAAAAGAAACTGTTCCAGAAAAAGAGAGTGAAAAGAAAAGTACTGCACCGGCAGAAACAAAAGAGAAAAAACAGATCATTGAGAATGGCGGAGAGACCATAGAGATCATTCTTCCTGTACCACCGGAAGTACCTAAGGTGATCAATGTGGTAACAAAAAACACTTCAGGGAACAATACCCGCTCTATCAAGTTCTCAAAACGTATACCACCCAATTATATACCAAGTGAGCAGCGCCATGCAAAAGCAAAACCACAAAATACCAGTAGCAATATCGGAGAAGTGAACAATGGAAAGATAGCAACTTACCTTCGAGGCAAATTCATGGATGTCAAAACGGCTCAGCAGACACTGAAGGAAGCAGGATTTGATATTCTGTCAACATCACCGGTAGATAAAAAGGGGAAGTTGATCTCTATTGTCTTTACGGATAAAACACTTACAGAGATGGGAAGTAAAAAAGATACCGGATTTGTTGCATCAATGCGTCTGCTTGTCAATAAAAAGGACAATCATATCTCTATTACCAATCCACTCTATATGGCAAAAGCCTTTATGCAGGACAATTATGATGAAGCAAAAGCAAAAACTGTTTTAGCAAAAATAACAGGAAAATTCCCAGGTATGATGAATTCTAAAGATCAATTGAAATTCCAGCTCCTGCCTAAATATCAGTTTATGCACGGTATGCCTCAATATAAAGACATGGTAACAGTAGCAAAAGGAAATGATCTTTTAGCAAAGCTAAAAAACAATAAAAATGTTGTCTTTATGCAGAAACTGAATAGCGGTGCTGCACTTGTAGGAGTAAAGTTGGGCAAACGAACCAGTAAATTCACATCGAAGATCGGTACCAACAATGCAGCTCTTTTGCCTTATCCTGTACTTATTGAGAACGGAGAAGCCAAAATCCTTGAACCGAAATACTATATTTCAGTCATGTATCCGCTTTTGCAAATGTCTGAGTTTATGACCATTGCAACCATACCGGGCGCGATCGTTAAAGACGTTATGAATATCTTCAGATAAAAGAGCTGAATACTCTTTTATTTTTTGATATTTCTTCTTTTTTTCATTAACTGCTTTCGAAGTTCCAGTCTTTTTTTTACATCTTTTATACGGCCGATCTCTTTTTCATCTAAAAGTACTTCTGTCTTGTTTATCTCATCTCCAAATTTCATAGAGAGCATATCAGATTTTTTCATAGCCAATAATTGGGATGCGTAGACCGATCTGTGCCCGGTGATCAAAAAACTGATCACTGCAGAGATCGCTGCATAATGTGCAATATCGATGCCAAACAGTTCTACGGCCATAATGGTTGCGGCAATTGGTGAATTCGTAGCACCTGCAAGCACCGAGACGAATCCCAGTGCAGCGAACATAGCAACATGATTACTCCCGATCAATTCACCAAAGAGATGCCCGCTGGTAGCACCAATGTAGAATAGTGGCGTAATAATACCTCCGCTCCCACCTACGCCAAGTGTGACGGAAGTAAAAAAAGTCTTTGCCAGAAATGCATACCAGGTTACAGAATCAGACATAAGAGGAAAAGGACCCAGTACTTCCTTGATCGTATCCATACCAAGTCCAAGATATTGTGTACCGAAAATAGCAGTCAGTACAACAAGCAGAACTCCACCCAAAAAAGCAATAAGCAGTGGATGAAGATGTATCCTCTTGACCACTCTTGAAACTTCAGATACTGTGGAAACAACAATATCTGAGACAATACCGAAATACAATCCTGCAATGACCACCTGAACAATAAGAAAAAGATCCAGAGAGACATCTTGATAAAAATGCAGGTCAAAATAGGTATATTCAATCCCTAAAAGCTGTGCAGTTGTAAAAGCTGCAAACCCTGCAATAAAAGAGGGAAGCAGGACATCATACAGTATCACCCCGATGATCAATACTTCAACTCCAAATATTGCACCTGCAATAGGTGTTCCAAAAACCGTGGCAAAACCTGCAGAGATACCACAGATCACGAGTTTTTTTCTATCTTCTTTAGAGAAATTAAGCAGTGTAGAGAGAAAGGAGGATACACCTGCACCTATCTGTGCACCCGGTCCCTCTTTACCTACGGAGCCTCCTGCAAAAATGGTCATGATCGTAGTCAAGAGTTTTACAGGGATCACTGCAATATCAATTTTACCGGAACGTTTGTGTACCGCTTCGATCACCTTTTCCGTACCATGGCCTTCAGCATCAGGTGCAAACTTTTTAATCAGATAAACCGAGAGTACCAATGCAAAGGGTAAAAGGTAATAGTAGTCAAAAGGTAAAAGGGAGCGGCTGTCTTCCGAGATCTGTAACAGTTTTAAAAAAAGAGTGACGGTTGCGCCGATGATCACACCGACAAGGGAGGAGAGAAAAACCCATTTTGTTACAGAGAAAAAGATTGCTGTCTGTTCAGTAAAATGTTTCTGTAACATTATGGACCTTATATTTTATTTCGCTTTTTCCAGATATTTACCTTCAACAGTATCTACTTTGATCATTTCTCCTTCAAGAACATGGAATGGTACCTGTACAACTGCACCACTTTCAAGTGTTGCAGGTTTTTTACCACCTTGGGAATCACCTTTGAAGTTTGGTGGTGTCTCAACGATTTTAAGGACAACAGTTTGTGGGATCTCTACGGAGATCGCTTTGCCGCCATGGAAAAGGATCTCTGCTTCCATACCGTCGATCATATAATCAAAAGTATCTTTCCCTACCTGCTCATGCGTCAATCCGATCTGATCAAATGTTGTGGTATCCATGAATTGCAGAAACTCTCCATCATCATACAAAAACTGCATGGTCTTTTGTTCAAGTTCAGGTACTTCAAATTTGTCCCCGGCATGTACTGTTTTTTCGATAACTTTCCCTGTCTGAAGATTTTTGATCTTCATACGCACAAATGCTGCGCCTTTTCCCGGTTTCACATGTTGAAATTCTGTTACTTTGTAAGGGTTCCCTGTAATTTCAAGTCTTGCACCTTTTTTGATGTCACCCATTCCGATTGTTGCCATTGTCAGTCCTACTAATAAATTTTAATGATTATAGCAGACGGATGGTTAAAAGATTGAAGGAAAGCGGATATACAGCAGGTATGGAGAGATACCTGCCGATGCAGTATTTTATCTTACGATAGAAATACTGTCTTTTTTAGTATGTAGTTTAAGATCAAAATCCATTGCTTTTGAATTATCCATCAATACCGGTACAAAAAGCAATGAGACAAATACTGCTGCCACAGTACCTGAGATAAGTGCAACTCCAAGACCACCAAATACCGGGTCAGAAGCAAGCAGTGCTGAACCCAATATAATGGCAACGGCTGTCAAAGCGATCGGTTTGGCTCTTGTTGCTGCAGCAACGGCGATCGCTTCTTTTTTCTTCATTCCGTGGAACTCCATCAGGGATTTTGCAAAATCGATCAATAACAGTGAATTTCGTGAAGAGATCCCCATCAAGGCAATAAAGCCTATCAGTGATGTTGCCGTCAGGAAGAATGTCTCTGAAGTGAACAGGTTTGCTGCCCAGTGTCCCACGATCACGCCGATAAGAGACAAAAATGACCCCAAAAGAATAATTCCGGAGATCGCAAAACTCTTATAATAGATGACCAGCAGCAGGAATATCAATACAAGTGCGGCAATAAAAGCACCACCAAGATCCCTGAATGTATCCAACGTCACTTTCATTTCACCATCCCAGCGCAAGAGGAACTTTTCACCGGTTTCTTTATCTGTCAAATAGAGATCGAACATATATGTTGTAAATCCGGCTTTTTCAATATCATACTTATCTGCGAATTTTTCAAGCATCACATCTCTTGCTTCAAGCAACGGATACACTTGTGATACCATATCGGTCTCGGCGATGACATTAACCATACGTGAAAGATCTTTATGCATGATCATAGGGTTTGACTTCACTTTTCGTATGGTCACCACTTCATTCAATGGAACCATCATCCCTCTTTGGTTCATCAAATTCAATGATGAGAGCTTACTCCGTAATGCATCTTCTCTGGAAGATGACAACTTTCTACTCTCTTTGTCGAGTACAAGGAACATTGGGATCTGATCCGGTACATTCTTTGAATTCTTATGGGCGATCACCATACCTTCAAAGGCTAAATAGAGAATATTATTCACCTGTTCAACACTAAGCCCACTTCTAGCGATCTTCTCTTTATCCGGTATAAGTTCATATTTTTCAAAGATATCATCTGCCATCACATCAACATCGACCAGTCCTTCTGTATCTTCAAGAATATTTGCAACTTTCATAGAGATATCACGTACTTTGTCCTGGTTCTCTCCATGCACTTCCACAACAATAGATGCCAAAGTCGGAGGACCTGCAGGCTGTTCTACCAGTTTGATATTGCTTCCTTCGACCAAAGGAAGACATTTCTTTTTTATCACAGGTCTTAAACGCTGAGTCATGAGGAATGATGGCTCTGCCCTGTGATGTTTATCTGTCAGATTCACCGATATTTCTGCAACATTCTCAGTCATTTTCATACCCGCACCTTTAACAAGACCGGCATAATCCAACGGTATACCTTGACTTAAAAAGAGTTCAAGATTCATCACTTCAGGCTCATCTTTCAAAATATCAATGACACATTGGCTGACTTCATTGGTCTGGGAAATAGAAGAACCTGTCGGAGTATCGACATAGACAGAAAAAGTATTATCACTTTTACCAGGAAGCATTTTTGCCAACACAAGTTTTGACGGGAACATTAGCAAAGAAGCAAAAAATGCGACAGCAGTCAACACAATGACCAGTGTTTTTTTTGCTTTGGAATCTAAGATCGAATAGACTATTTTTTGTAAACCACTCATTATTTTGCCTCCTTATGCTTTTTCCCGTGATGAGGATGTTTATGTTTAGGCTTTTTCAAAAGCTTTAAACTCAGATACGGTGTAAAGATATACGCAATAAAAAGTGAAGCAACCAGTGCCACCGGTACATTATATGGTATAGGTTTCATGAATGATCCCATCATTCCCCCAACAAATGCCATAGGAACCATGGTAAGGATGATCGCCAATGTAGCAATGTTCGTAGGTGCTCCGATCTCATCTGTCGCTTCGATGAGAAGTTGATCCATCTCTTTGTCATCCACATCATGTGCATGTAAATGTCTGTGAATATTTTCGATCACAATGATCGCAGCATCCACAAGAAGACCAAGGGAGAGGAGGAAGGCAAAAAGGGTGATCCTGTTGATCGTCTGCCCTGACAGATAGGCAATGAAGAGTGTCACTGCCAAAATAGCCGGTACCGTAAAAGTTACGATGATGGATTCTTTCCAGCCCAAAGCAAATACCAGCATCAAGGCGATGATAATAATAGTGATGACAAGATGGCTCATAAGCTCGTTAACCGCTTCATTGGCCCGCTCACCGTAGTTTCTTGTGATCAAATACCCAATACCCTCTTTTGCAAACTCTGCATCGTATTCTTTAAGAATATCAACCACATCCTCTGCAACAAATACCGCATTGGTTCCTGCCAGTTTTGCTACGGTCATAGTGATCTGACTTTTCTGCTTTCCTAACTTAGTCGCATTCTCATCTTCTCTCATATTGATTCGGGCTCTTTTAAAGTTTTGGATATCTATACCGGCTGTTACTTTGGCTACATCTCTCAAATAGATAGGTGATCCCATATATTGTGCAACGATCACCGAACCCACATCATCAACACTTTCTATAGCATTTTTAACACCAAAGATCACCAGTTTGTTGTCATTGGTTCTTCCTTTGACGTCAGGCACATCTATGGCAACCGACTGTACAGCCTTCATGATCTGTCCAAGAGAGAGATGATAAGCCGATAATTTACCCATATCCACTTCAATGTTATATTGTTCTTTTCTTGCACCTTTCAGTGTTGTTTTGGCAACATTATCAGCCGCATTGAGTTTCTGCTGGACCTTCCGCACGATCTTGAACAATTCTGCATCATTGAGATGACTACCTTCTTTGGCATAAAATGCAACGGTCATGATAGGGATATCGATATCAATATCAAAAGGTTTGATAAGTGGCTGCATGACACCTTTTGGCATAAGGTCCATATTTTGCATCACTTTGTCATAAAGTTTCAAATTGGAATCTTCTCTGTTCTCACCAATATAATACATAACATTGACAATACCGACATTATCCATTGCCATCCCGTATACATGTTCAATACCTTTGATCTCCCGAAGTTTTCTTTCGAGCGGGTTCACAATGATATTTTCGATTTCATGAGGAGTAGCTCCAGGCATTGCAACAATGACTGCACCACCGGAAATGGCAATTTGAGGATCTTCCTCTCTTGGCATGATATTGAGAGCCAAATAGCCCATGATCAGTAAAAAAGCACCCAGTACTGCAGTAAGAGGATTACGTAAAAATCCTTTTGCCAGCTTACCTGCATAGTCCGTAACCTGATATTCATTTTTTTCAGCCATCACAGACTACTTAATAATAATTTTGGCATACATACCAGGATAAACAGAACGACCTTTATGATCGAATTCTATTTTGATCTTAAACTTATGTGTCATAGGATTGGAGTTTGGAATGATAGAAGAGATTTTTCCTGTGGTAGAAAATCCCATGGAAGGAATACTTATACTGACATCCTTTCCCAAACTGATCTCTTTTAATTGTGATTCTGCAATTTCAGCAACAATTTTTAAACGACTAAGATCAGTAAGAACCACTGCAGGCATACCAGGAATAGCCATTTCCCCTTCATTGATTCTTTTAGCTACGATCACACCGTCATTGGGTGCATGAATTTTAAGATAATTGTATTGATTGAGCACTTCGTCTTTTTTTGCCAAAGCCTGACTCACCTGTTCTTCTGCAATCTTCACCATATCTTTAAGGTTTTTAGAAGCCAGTTCCAATGTTTCCAATTCATATTTTGAGACCATTTTCTTCTTATAAAGTCTCTGATGTCTTGCAAGGTT
>CAZCBU010000042.1:0-2583 GCA_964496995.1 uncultured Sulfurovum sp. | reverse complement strand
GAAGTACATCCCCAATGGTTTCAATACGAATGAATCCCTTGCTTGTGTTATATTTGCAGGCATTGCTGAGAAGATTGTAAAGAATACGGCTGAATGTATGACGGTCTGTGATCAAAATATGTTCATCTACTTTTGTTTCCCATTGAAGATAGTCATACATGGGAGCAAAAAAGGCGACTTGCTCATCGATCACCTCTTTGAGTTTAAATTTCTCACTCTCATTTTTCGTTTTTTCCAGATAGGCATTAAGATTGTTGTGAAGCATGGAAATGGCTTTGGTGCTGCGTGAAATACTTTCTACTTCTTCATTTTTGGAATCCATCATTTTAAGGTTTATGAGTATATTGCTGATGGGTGTATTGAGATCATGAATAATATCTTTGATGAATGTTTCCAAAAGTGTCAGAGACCTGCGTAAAGGACTGAGTGCATAAAATGAAAAGACCAGAGAGATGATAAAGGCAAGCAAGGTGAGGAAAAGGAATTGGTAAAGAATATGTGTTCTCATCGTGTTGAGTTGTTTCATGAAATTTACTTTAGGGTAATAGACCTTGAGCATATCTTCAGGTGCAGAAGGCATAGGTACAAGAATGTAGACTGACTTTTTATCCATATAGAGTTCATAGGGAGATTTTTCCTTCATATTGGACACGATGTCTATATCGAAACGTGTATCGTCAAAAAAGAAACTATAGTTTTTCAGTTCAAGAAAAAGATTTTCTCTAAGGTGCTCCTCTTCGATCTTCTCGTACTGGTAGAATATAAAGATCAAAAAAGTTTCGATAACAAGAAAAAAAAGTATAAAACTCTTTATCAGTGACTCTTTTTCAGATAATTTTATAGCCGACTCCTCGTATATTCTCTATGGTCACACCAAGACTTTTTTTGAGTTTTGTAATGTTGACACGCAAGGCGACATCACTTGGGTTCTCATGGAGAAGAAGCAACTCCTCTTTGGTCACAGGATTCGGATGGTTTTTAATGAGTGTGAGCAAAATACTCTTTTGTACCTGTCCCAGAAAAAGTTCAGCACCATCTTTATAGACTGTATCGTTTTGAAGGTCTATTTCAAAATTTTTAAATCTCAGTATTTTTTTCAATCCGGTGGTTTTGGCCTGTATGCGTACAAGAAGCTCTTCCGGATCAAAGGGTTTTTTCAGGTAGTCATCTGCACCGGCGATGAAACCATTGGTAACGGATTCAATATCTACCAGGGCAGAGATGATGATTGTGGGTGTCTGGTCTTCGGCATTTCGAAGGTCACTTAAAAGATCGATACCGTTAATGAGGGGTACATTGATATCAAACAGATAAAGATCGTAGTTGTTATCATAGCTGAGGTCTAAAGCCTCTTCGCCATTTTTTGCCCAGTCAACCTTATATCCGTTGCGTTCCAGATATTTAATGAGTGTCTTTGAAAGATTGGGGTCATCTTCAAGAAGGAGCAGCCTAATCAAAATAGATCCCAATACTGAAAGTGACAATATGACTGTAGGAAATGTCGTCAAATGTATGGGCATAGTTCAGTGTAGCATAGGTAGTTTGGGTAAACCGGTAGGAGTTGAACCATGAAACTGCTTTGTAATCATCTGTATCGGGGTAATAGTTCTGTGCAAAGTTGTAAGAGAGTGCTGTATACCACTTATCAGTCATACTATAGCCGTAACCTGCGGAAACAGATTGGAAATTTTGGTAATCAATCGTGTTGCTGTCTCCACTCAGGGTATAGCTGTAGTAAAAAAAGAGATTTTGTTTCTTTTGAAAGAAATATTCGACATTTACTGAAGCATAATAGTCATTATCTCTTTCCTGCACAGCGTTGTCTCTGTTGGTAAGATCAAACTTTGTTCCCAGGGAAAAGCGTGTGCGTATTTTGTCCTTGACAACAGTGTACCCGGCAGTCAGGTAGAGGCTGTTCTCTGCAATGTCATTTGCAAGATTGGTCACATAGTAATTGCTGTTGGAAAGAGAGAAATTCCACTCTTTTATCATGTAGTTGGCATAAATATTCAGGTTGCTGATGGTTTCGTCTATCTGGTTGAAACTGGTATCGCTTCCGATCTGAAAAATGAGCTTTCCAGGAAAAAGTTTGTTCTGTGGGCAGCCATTCTTGTCCACGACCTGATCAAAAGCTGTACCGGGACAGAGATCTATGCTGTCGTCTACACCGTCAATATCGTTATCGCTGTACCCAAAAAGCAGGGCAGTGACGACTAAAAACAGTCCGGCAAGACGAAGAATCATTATTTATGACCTCCGGGTTGTCCGAAATGCGGGGAGGGCATGTTGGGTGAAGGCATTTGAGGCGGTGCCATTTGAGGACTTGAGGGTTGAGAATGGGGTACCTGCGGCATGGATGGTCCAGGTTGATGTGGTACAGAAGGGGTAGGCGTTTGATGTGGTGCTGTTGCGGGGGAAGCGTGAGCCGGTGCTTGGGATGGATTTGCATGCATCCCCCCGGATGATGGCGGCTGCAGGCTACCCGTATTACCACTATGCATGGTTCTTCTCTGGCTGGTACCGGACTGCAAAGCCCGTTGTCTGCTATGCTGATTCTGGTTTCCGGCAAAACTTTTTTGAAGG
>CAZCBU010000041.1:0-4383 GCA_964496995.1 uncultured Sulfurovum sp. | reverse complement strand
AGGGAAATTTCTCGCTTGTTCCGCCTACCCCAAATGTAAAAATGCCAAGTCGCTGGAACCGGCAAAAGAGTTGACAGTCCCTTGTCCTGAATGTGGCGGAAAACTTCAGGAAAGAGAAGGACGAAGAGGAAAATTCTTCGGTTGTGTCAACTATCCCAAGTGTAAATTCATTGCCAACTTTGAACCGGTTGACAAAAAATGCCCAGAGTGTGGCTATTTGATGGGCAAGAAAACACTCAGAGGAAAAGAAGTCTATGAGTGTTTCAAGTGCAAACATAAAATAGATGCCGAAGAAAGCAAATAATGCAGCCGATATTTTTATGCGCGATCAACAATATTCTCTCCGGTACCTGCCAGGAGGACTGTAAATTCTGTACACAATCTGTACGCTATCATGCAGACATTGAACGTTACAGCTACAAAGATGTATCCCAGATCGTTAACGAAGCCAAGGCAGCCAAAGCAAACGGTGCACTTGGTTACTGTCTTGTCACAGCAGGTAAAGGCCTGGATGACAAAAAAGTGGATTTTGTCGCCCGTGCAGCCAAGGCAGTAAAGGCTGAAGTCGAAGGATTGAATCTCATTGCCTGTAACGGTACAGCCACAAAAGAACAACTCATCTACCTCAAAGAGCATGGAATAGACAGCTATAACCATAATCTGGAAACTTCCGAACGTTATTATGCAGAAATATGCCAGACCCATGCCTGGTCTGAACGGTATGAGACTTGTGAGAATGTCAAGTCCGTTGGTTTGGCACTCTGTTCAGGCGGTATTTTCGGTATGGGAGAAACACAGGAAGACAGGGATGCATTGCTTGAATCGATCGCTTCTCTCTCACCGGAATCCACCCCGCTGAATTTCTACCATCCAAACCCGGCACTGCCTATTAAAACCCGTAACATCAACAGGGATGAAGCCGTTGAGATCATCAGAAAAGCCCGTACTTTACTGGGTGAAAACAGATTGCTTATGGTTGCAGGCGGAAGAGAACTGCTCTTTAACGGATATGAGCGGGAAATGTTCAGGGCCGGAGCCAACTCTATGGTCATAGGAAACTACCTTACCACAGAAGGCCTTGCTCCGAACAAGGACAAAGAGATGCTTGAATCTCTCGGATATGAAGTGGCGACAAGCTGTGATCCCCAGTAGTATTACGCTTGTACTCACCCTCTCTTTACTGATATGGGGAAGCCCCTTTGTAGCAAAATTCGTACGAATACCCATCCCTCCGGTGGAGATCATTCTGGGATCCCTTTTCGCCTATATAGGCTTTGTCACAGATAACCAGTATTTTGATATCATTGCAGAGATCGGATTCCTCTATTTGATGTTCCTTGCAGGAATGGAAGTGGATCTCAAGCAGATCACCTCCAGTTCCAGAGAGGTTATACAGAAATCCATCATCTTCATCTCGCTGATGGCATTTTTTTCCATTACTCTGGGACTGATGTTCAGACTCAATGCGATCACCATCATCTCCATGCCTCTTATCTCCATCGGTCTGCTTGCTTCACTCTCTAAAACCTACGGTAAAGAGCAGTCCTGGATCAAACTGGCATTTATTGCAGGAATACTCGGAGAGATCATTTCCATTGCTGCACTGACCATCTTTGATGCCGCCAGTGCAACAGGGTTCAATATTTTCCTGATCATCAAGATCGGCTATCTTCTGCTCTTTATGCTCGCTGTCTATATTGTCTACAGATTCCTGCATCTGCTTTTCTGGTGGTTTCCCGAGATCAAAAGCATCCTTGTACCCAAGGTTGATACTTCAGATCAGGATATACGCCTTGCCATGGCACTCTTCTTCATTCTTATCGCCGTTATGTTTGCGTTGGAACTTGAACTTGCTTTGGGTGCTTTTATTGCAGGTATCGCTATTTCCGCCTTTTTCCATCATGAAAAAAGACTGGAAGAAAAAATGTCAAGTATTGGGTTCGGCTTTTTGGTACCGATCTTTTTCATTCATGTAGGGGCATCATTTGATCTAAAGTCACTGATGGTGGAAGGGGTGATCACCGGTGCACTGCTTATTACCGTATTGATGATGTTGTCAAGGGTTCTTGCGGCTGTTGTATTGAAGAATATTTCCGGTTCAAGGGATGCACTGCTTATTGCACTCTCTCTTTCCATGCCGTTAACCCTGCTCGTTGCAGTTGCGACCATAGGGTATGAGACCAAGTGGATCGATATTCTAAGTTATTATCAGCTGATCCTGGCGAGTATCTTTGAAATCATCATCTCAATGATCCTCATCAAGACCTTGAATAAAAAGAGGAAGGAAGAGAATTAATCTTCTTCCTTCTCTACTTCGGAGATAGCTTTTTTATACTCTTCTTCTGCCTTTTTCGCAGCTTCCTCTTCTTCCTTTGCAATATTGATATCAGGAGTTTCTACAGCTGCTTCCGGAGTTTCGACCGGTGCCTCTTCTACTTTTTTTGATGCTTCGGCTTCAGCTGTTTTTTTTGCAGCTTTGGCAGCCTCCTCGGCTGCAAACTCTTTTTCCAGTTTCTCTTTCTCTGTTTTCAGTTTTGCCAGTTCAGCCTCTTCTTCACGCTTTTTCTTTGCCTCTTCTTCCAGTGCCAGCTGTTCTGCAGCAAGCTTCTCCAAGGCCGCTTTCTCTTCTTCAAGCTTGGCTTTCTCTTTAAGAAGTGCTTCCTCTTTTACTCTCTCTGCTTCGATACGGGCCTGTTCTGCTTCTGCTTTTTTAAGCTGCGCTTCTTCATTCACTTTGGTTTCTGTTGCAGATTCAGTCACGGTTTCAGAAATTTTCTCTTCTTCACCTGCTTCTGCTTCTACTTTGTTCGTATCGCTTTCTTCTGCGACTGCTTCTTCTGTAGTTGCTTCCGGAGAATCATCTTCTATCTCTGCATCATCTGCAGCCTCTTCCGCAGCTTCCTGTCTGTCAGAAACTTCTTTCAATTCAGCCAACAGTGAAGCCTGATCCTGCTCGATCTTCTGAATATTCTTATTGACCTCAAATGGATTTTCCGAAGCATTTGCTCCTACAAATAAACATGCAATACCTGCCAATATAACTCTCTTCATACTCTCTTCTCCTTGTTTTAATGGTTTAACTTCAAGCCCTGCCGCAGCGTTTGATCTCAATAGTCATTTTTTAACCTCCGGTCTTCAAAATCCCTACTCAGATCAACATCCTCAGCTATTGGGGTCCAACTGTTTTAATTCAAAAAATTCTTTTTGCAGCTCCTGATTATTCTTCTTCAGTGTCTGTCCTTCTTTGAGGAGAACATGTTTCTTCTCTTTTAACTGTTTTAAAACGGTTAAAGAGTTCTCTCCATATATGAGTATTCCAAGGTAGATACCAAAAAGCAAAATCCCTATCGTCGTCACCAAAAGTGTTTTCAGTGACAAACCTGCCAGTGTTTCTGCCTCTTGTATCTCTGCCAAGTCACTGCCTACTTTTGGAAAAGTGTATTCCCAAGATATTCAAACTGTCCAAGTTCCGCTTCTATCTCGAGCAGTCTGTTGTATTTTGCTATTCTGTCAGATCTTGCAGTGGAACCTGTTTTGATCTCACCTGTATTCAAGGCAACTGCGAAGTCAGCAATGAATGTATCTTCACTCTCTCCCGATCTGTGACTCATAACACAGGTATATCCGGAACGCTGGGCAAGACGTACTGTCTGCATGGTTTCAGACACAGTTCCGATCTGGTTTGGTTTGATCAAAATAGAGTTGGCAATATCTTTTTCGATACCCTCTGAAAGTATAGCCACGTTCGTTACAAAAAGGTCATCTCCTACCAGTTGTACTTTGTCCCCAAGTACTTCAGTCAGCTCTTTCCATCCATCCCAGTCATCTTCACTCAAGCCATCTTCAATCGATACGATCGGATATTTTTCAACCATATCCGCATAATAGGCGATCAGTTCAGAAGAGGTGATTTCTCTGTTTTCGGATTTCAATACATAAAGTCCTGCATCATTGGTTAACTCAGAAGCTGCAACATCAAGTGCGATCGCGATCTCTTCACCCGGTTTGTAACCTGCTTTTTCAATGGCCTTGATAATGACCTGTACAGGTTCTTCATTACTCTTCAGGTTCGGCGCGAATCCGCCTTCATCTCCCACTGCCGTACTCTCACCCATCTCATCAATGATCTTTTTGAGTGTATGATAGACTTCTGCACAAGCTCTCAATCCTTCGGAGAATCTGTCAAAACCGATAGGCATGACCATATATTCCTGAAAATCCACAGAATTATTTGCATGCTCACCGCCGTTAATGATGTTCAGCATCGGTACAGGCATGACCACGGCATTGGCTCCGCCAAGGTATCGGTAAAGAGGCATACCCATACTTTTTGCTGCCACACGTGCTACAGCCATAGAGACACCAAGGACAGCATTGGCACCA
>CAZCBU010000040.1:0-2964 GCA_964496995.1 uncultured Sulfurovum sp. | reverse complement strand
ACATTCCAGGGATTCTAGGTATTTTTCCCAGTTTGGAGTTACGGCAGTACCAGCCCCACCCTTTTTTCATCCAGTGGCCAATCACCGGCAGCGGTATCATATGCCCGCCTTTATTGCTTCTGTAGACAAATGCTGCCCCATTTCCTGTATCCATCACACATAAAATATTCAAATGCTCTTTATAACTCTGCTTGGAATCAATATTTTGCTGATGCTGGAAAATATTATAGGCAACATTTTTTGCCATGACCTCAGCAACATGCCCCTGCTTCGCCCGCCAATCAGGCCCCATCAATGATACAGAATCACCTATGGCATAAATACCTTCAAAGCCTTCGATCTCATTATATTCATTGGTTACCACAAAACCTGCATCACTTAAAGGGAGACCCGACTCCATTAAAATGGAATGCCCAGTTCCGGCAGAGATGAACATCGTAAGATCCGAATCGATCTTTGAACCATCTTCAAAAGAGATACCGTCTTCCTCAAAAGCAGCGATCTTTACACCGACCTGTTTATGGATATTTGTCATTTTAAACATTTTGTCCATCATCACCAGTGCTTTGTCGCCCATCTTTTGACCCGGTTTTTCCATAGGTGCAAAAAAGGTCAGTTCAAACTTGTCTCTTAAGCCTTTTCTTTTTAAATAGGTATCTACATTGAACAACACTTCAAAGGCAGGTCCACCACGTACAGCGGAGGAGTCTTTAGGGTTTCCACCAAAGCCCATAGCGATCTTACCACTCCCTTTTTGTACCAAGGCATCCAGCTTTTCGTACAAAGCAGTGGCCTCTTCCGGTTTTCCACAGATAGATAAGGTATGTTCCAAACCTTTATGCTTCATTTTATCCTGTCCCAAAGCCACCACAATATACGCATAATCATCCAAGATACGTCCGCTTTCAAGTGTGACTTTTTTCTCTTTTGCTTCAAAAGAAACTACAGGGTCCACAATAAGCTGGAAGCCATGTGCAAAGGCTAACTGATCAAGAGGTACAGAGACATCTTCTCTTGTTGCATCTCCTGTAGGTATCCAGATAGAGGTAGGATAGATATAAAAATAGTCCCTATCACTGACAAGTGTTACCTCCAGCTCCTGTTTACGCAAATAGATGGCAGCTTCCACTCCGGCAAAACCACCACCAAGTACCAATACTTTTTTCATTTCCATACTCCTAATACTTTTTGATCTCAGTTTTTACGTTCAATGCATCACTGACAGAACTGTTCGCACTGATAATACTATATATAGCACCTATAAGTAATCCGGTCAGGATAACGATCCAGACCGTCATCTTCTTCTCTTTACTTTCCTTCCCCTCATAATCTTCTATCGTCTCCAAAGTAGGTTCGATTGTTACTTCAACACTTCTCATAAGCACACCTCCTTATTTTTTAAGAAGATCGGCACGAGGATAGACGAATACCGTATGTCTCGTTACTACGATCTTCTCTTTGTCATCAACAGCATACGCTTTGATGGTCACAGGGATCGGCACATCTTTTCTTGCATTATTCGCCAACTTCTCTTTGGTTCTCAGCACAACCACTTTTTTACGTTTTTTACCTGCGGCGATAGAAAAAGGCTCTTTCGGTCTGATAATTTCTAGTTTGTCTTTCAACTCGCCTTCAATTTCAAACGTATAGGTATGTTTTTTACTGTCCGTATTGGCGAAGAGGAACAGATAATCATTTTCTACGACACCGTTATCCAGTACTTTATAAAGTCTTGTCGTTTTATTCACATTCAACAACATATGCTCTTTGGTACTTCCCATAGCGAACAGTGAAATTAGCACAAGTACCAGTACCGTAAAGTATGCGATGACTTTCGGTCTAAAGTAATTTGTTTTACCTTTCTGGTAGATCGTTTCATTTTCACTGGACCATTTTACAAGAGAAGGTTTGCCCAATGCACCCATCACTGTAGTACAGGCATCCACACACTCAAGACAGTTGATACACTCAAGCTGTAAGCCTTTACGGATATCAATATGTGTAGGACAGACCGTCACACAGGATTCACAGGTCGTACATTCGGCTGTCGGCTCTACCACCAGCAACTCTTTGGTTTTGCTATATGCCTTGTGCCTGTCATTTCCGTGCCCCTGATAGATCTCACCACCACGATGTGGATCATAGATCGCCATGACCGTATCATCATCATAAAGTACGGACTGTACACGGCTGTACGGACAGATATAGATACAGAAATCTTCTTTAATGAAAACGATATCCACAATAATAAATGCTGCTGTACCGATGAGTATCCCTATCAGCATCATATGCTCGGACGGATTCATCAAATAAGCGAAAAATTCATTCGGCGGGACAAAGAACCATAAGAAATCTGCTGCAGCAATAAAGGCCAAAATAGACCAGAGCAAGATCGCGATCACTTTTTTGATCTGATTTTCGGTCTTTGACATATCCGGTTTTTTCTGCTTGTTTTTAATACGTTTATGCAAACCTAACAGTTTTGTCTCGATACCGTCTCTGTAAATGACCCTGAAGATCGTTTGGGGACAGGCCCAACCACACCATGCTCTACCACCCACAGCGGTAACAGCGAATATCCCCAAGAAAAGCAGCATGAGAAGGAAAGGCATCAGATAAAGCTCCTGCATATCAAATGCCACACCCGCTAAGTGCAGTTTTTTATGGTCAAAACTCAAAAGGAAAAGATGATTCCCTCCTATCGTGATCCACGGCATTACCAGCGCGATGATCGTTGCGATCACATATGCCCAGTAACGCTTGATACGATAAGGGACCCATCCTTTTAAATACTCTTTTGCCTGATTTTTCTTTGGCTTTGCCTGTTCTTCAATAACTGCTTCCATTATTATTGTATCCTTTCTTGTTTATGTAATTTATCTTGTTCGAACGGACACACCAACAGTGTGTTGTCCACACCTGGCAGCCCCTGATCCGGTACAATCTCCATCCATGATCCTTCTA
>CAZCBU010000039.1:0-3620 GCA_964496995.1 uncultured Sulfurovum sp. | reverse complement strand
TGTGATCTTGCATCATATGTTGTTGCTGACAAAAAGAAAAAGTAAAAATCAAAAAGGAAAATAGAGAATGAAAAGAAGAAATTTTATTAAAAGTATGATGGCAGTATCAGCAGTTGCTGTGACACCGGTTGCACTGATGGCAAAAGATGAAGCAAAAGCGAAAAAGAAAGGTCCGAACGACCTGACAGTTGAAGCTGCCATTAAAGCGATCACGGGCGGTAAAGAGGCAAAAAAGAGTGACAAGATAAAACTGACGGTACCTGAGATCGCAGAGAACGGTGCAGTTGTTCCTGTCAAAGTGCAGGTAGATCATCCGATGGAAGAGACAAACTATGTAAAAGCGATCCATGTACTCAATACAAAGAACGGTAATGCAAGATGTGTAGATGTTATGTTGACACCGGCCAACGGAAAAGGTTATTTTGCGACCAGAGTGAAGCTTAGCAGTACACAGGAAGTTGTAGCATTGGTTGAATTGAGTGACGGAACATTCATCAAAGCAGGTAAAAGTGTAAAAGTAACCATTGGTGGTTGTGGTTGATCCAGTCAATCCATTCAGTAAGAAATAGAACATTAAATAATTAAAGTAGAAAAAGGATAAGAGATGGCAGAAGCAAGAAAATCAATGATAAAGATCAAACCTAAAAAGTATAAAACAGGAGATATCGTTAAAGTGGATTTTATCGTTATTCACCCTATGGATACAGGTTTGGTCAAAGATAAAAAAACAGGCAAGATCAAGCCGGCACACTATATTGACAATATTACTTTCAGTTTTGACGGTAAACCGTTCACCACAATGAAAGTATGGGAGACCGTATCTACGAACCCTTATTTTTCTGTGAACTTCAAAGTTCCGGGAAAAGGGAAGATCACAGTTGACTATACAGATAATACAGGTGAGAAGAACTCTAAGAGTAAAAAACTTAAGCCAAAGGATTAATGATGAAAAGAGTCATACTTCCAATTGCTCTTTTGGTCACTTTGGCAACTGCAGGTGAGCAGTTCGCTATGAGTGATGCCGACAGAGCAATGTATAAAGAGATGTTGAGAATAACCCTGCAGATATTTATGTTGAAGAGGGTGGAGAGATATTTGAGGAAGAGTTAGGTGGTGAAGCAGCACTTGCAAAGTTTTTGGGTGTGAGTGAAAAAGAGTTGCCTAAAACGATTGCAGGTTTTCCAAAGTATGTTAAAAAACTTGGCAATGTTGTCGGTCTCGACCAGGTACTTCAGGCAATGCAGGTTGAACAGGGTAAAGAGAGAACAAAACTCAAAAGCGGAAAAATGTTCTCTATGCTGGCGTATGTGAAATCGTTGGCAAATGATGAACAGTTCACGATCGATATCAATGCAGATGAACACATCAAAGCTTCATATGATCTTGGTAAAAAAACATTTGAAACCGCCAGAGGCGGCAGAGGACTGTCATGTCTGAGTTGTCACAGTAAAGATATTATCGGACAGGTACTTAGAACACAGCCGCTTCCTGATCTTGGTGAAGCAGGTGCAGGTGCGACCTGGCCGGCATACCGTATGACAAAATCAAGTTTGAGAACACTGCAAAGAAGATTTCAGGGATGTATGAAAAATGCATTGCTTAAAGTGATCCCGATCGGTTCTAAAGAGATGGTTGGTCTTGAAGTCTATGTTTCTACACTTTCACAAGAGAAGAAAAAAGCCATTGCTATTCCCGGCTTGAAAAGATAAGGAGAAAAACATGGATATTAACAGACGAGATTTTCTTCAAATTGCAGCGGCACTCGGTTTGCTGGGTGCAGCTGGAGGAACAAATCTTTTTGCTGGTGAAGCCGGTAAAGAACGTATTAAAAAACTTTCTTTTTCCGATATAGTTGATTTTGAAGCTAAAGGTAAAGCAACGATTCTTCATATTTGTGATCTGCATGCACACATTAAACCACTTTACTGGAGAGAGCCATCTACGCTTATTTCCGCTAAAAATCTGGTAGGAACACCAGGGTTTATCTGTGGTGACAGTTTCGAGAAGTATTATGGAGTCAAGTCTGGTTCACTGGATCAGTATTTTGATACACATAATAACTTTGCAGAGTTGGCAAAGAAGTTTGGAATGATGGGCGGGATCGCTCATATGAAACCTATCATTGATCATGTTAAAAAAGAGAGAGGTAAAGAAAATGTACTTCTTTTAGACTCTGGTGATACATGGCAGGGAACTGCGGTTGCCTTAAAAACAAAGGGTGCAGCTATTGTAGATGCCCAAAACTATTTAGGTGTAGATGTAATGGTCGGGCACTGGGAGTTTACTTACGGTAAAGAGCGTGTGATGGAGCTTATCGATAAACTTAATGGAGAGTTTATTTCACAAAATGTCATAGACAATGACCCATTCTCTGATAATTTTGAAGAGACTATTTTCCCTCCATATACGATCAAAGAGATAGGCGGAGCAAAGATCGGTATTATCGGTCAGTCATTCCCGTTCACTTCAACAGCCAACCCAAAGAGATTTACAGAAAACTGGAGTTTTGCTCTCAGACATGAGTCACTTCAGGAACATGTGGATCATCTTCGTAAAGAAGAGAAAGTTGACTGTATTGTGGTGCTAAGCCATGAGGGTTTCTCGGTTGATCAGGAGTTGGCTAAAAAGGTAACTGGTGTTGACTTTATTTTAAGCGGTCATACACATGATCCTAGTCCAGAGCCAATTATTGTTAATGATACGGTGATCATTATCTCTGGAAGTCACGGTAAATATGTAGGACGACTTGATCTTGATATCAAAGATAAAAAAGTTGCAGGATATAACTTCAAACTTATTCCTGTGGCATCAAATCTGATCCCTGCTGATAAAGAGGGTGAAGCATTGGTTGCCAAGGCATATAAACCGTTTGATAAAGAACTCAATGAAGTGCTTGGAACGACAAAAGGAATTTTATATAAGAGAGATACATTCTATTCTACATTCGATTCTCTGATCGGTCAAGCGATCCAAGACAAAGTAAAGTCTGATATTATTTTTACTCCTGGGTATAGATGGGGTACAACGGTGCTTCCCGGTGGTGATATTCTAAAAGATAATGTCTATGAAATGACGGCTATTACTTATCCGGAGGTTTATACATTTGACCTAAAAGGTTCAGTAATTGCCAAACTGATGGAAGATATTGCTGACAATGTCTTTAATGCAAATCCACTGCTTCAACAAGGTGGTGATATGAGCCGTCTGACAGGGGCGAGTTACAGCATTAAGATAGATGCACCGTCAGGTAAGAGGATCTCAGACTTTATGATAGGTGGTAAGCCGATCGATGAGAAAAAGACTTACAGAGTTTCATCATGGGGTGGAAATCTTCAAAGTGCAGGTGAGAATTTAGACAAAGAGACACCGGCTATATATGAAGTAGTATCTGATTATATTCGTAAGAAAAAAGTGATAGATATTCCATTGGAATCCAATGTAAAAGTGTTGGATTATGATTGCGGGTGTCCTGCAAAAGGTGCCAAGTGCTAAAGCTGAATTAAAAACCGTGCCTCGCCTCTTTTGTCCAAAGAACGTTGCATGTCTTCTGTAAAGTAGACGGGGCACCCATGGTTGTGATAGTAAATATCACCTTTTAATTATAGCTAAACTTATCTTTT
>CAZCBU010000038.1:0-2702 GCA_964496995.1 uncultured Sulfurovum sp. | reverse complement strand
ACATTCAAAGAGGACTGCCCCGACACCCGCAACTCCAAGGTCTTCGATATCATCGATGAACTGAACGACTATGGATGTCGCGTAGATGCTTATGATCCATGGATAGAAGAGAAGGACTTGAAGCAAAAGAATTTCACATTTATAGCTGACCCTTTCCATGCCGAGAAAAAGTATGATGCCATCATCATTGCCGTAGGACACCAGCAGTTCAAAGCAGTAGATCAGGCAGGCTATGAAGCTCTTTGTGCAGAAGAGCCGGTACTGATCGATATCAAAGGGGTCTTGCAGAAGCCTACGTGGAGGTTGTAAAATGACAAATATCATACTATGCGGTGGTAGCGGTACAAGACTCTGGCCCATAAGCCGAACACTGATGCCAAAACAGTTTGTAAAACTTTTTGATGATAGATCACTCTTCCAGCTTACCGTAGAGAGAAACATGCAGATGTGTGACAGTCAGTTGATCGTTTCAAATACAGAGCAGTATTTTTTGGCACAGGATCAGCTGGAAGAGCGGAACAACGAATATTTTAAACATTCAAAATTTTTGCTTGAGCCTGTAGGGCGCAATACTGCACCGGCGATTGCGCTCGCCTGTATGGCTCTGCCTCAAGATGAAATAGTCTTGGTAACACCTTCTGATCATCTGATCAAAGATGAAAACGCATACCGGAAGGTACTTCAACGGGCAAAAGTCCTGGCGAAAGAGGGTCATCTTGTTACATTTGGGATTACCCCCTCTTTTGCAGAAACCGGTTTCGGTTACATAGAGGCTCAGGGTGAAGATGTCAAGGCATTCCATGAAAAACCTGATGCAGCCACAGCACAAAGCTACCTTGATGCAGGAAACTACTATTGGAACAGTGGCATGTTCATGTTTAGAGCAGGTTGTTTTCTTGAGGAGTTGAAAACGCATGCTCCTGAAATATATGATACTTGTAAATTAGCATTTGATAATAAAATAATTCAAAATTCAACATTAAGAATTAAACATTCTCAGATGGAAGCCATTCCATCTGAGTCCATCGACTATGCTGTGATGGAGAAAAGTGCAGCAGTCAAAGTTGTCCCTTCCGATATCGGGTGGAGCGATGTAGGCAGTTTTGATGCCCTCTACGAAGAGATGCCAAAAGATAGTTCCGGCAATACTGTCAATGACAATCATATCTCTGTAGACAGCAGAAACAACCTCGTATATAGCAAAGAGAGGAAGATAGCTACAGTAGGGGTAGAAGATCTGATCATTGTAGACACGGGAGATGCTCTTTTAGTCAGTAAAAAAGGGAGTTCCCAAAAGGTCAAAGATGTTGTAGCCAAGCTCAAAGAAGAGGGCTCTCAACTGCCAAACATACACTTGACAGGCTATCGTCCATGGGGAACCTATACCGTTTTGGAAGATACAAAGGGCTATAAGATAAAACGTATAGAGGTAAAACCGGGAAAAAGATTAAGCCTCCAAAAACATTTTCATAGAAATGAACACTGGATCGTGGTAAGTGGTACGGCAACCGTTACGATAGGTGACAAAAAGTACCTGGTCCGCCACAATGCATCTACCTATATCAAGAAGGGTGAAGACTTACGGCTTGAGAATGAGGGGAAGGTACCTGTAGTACTGATAGAAGCTCAGGTAGGTGAATACACAGGTGAGGACGATATCGTTCGGCTTGAAGATGATTTTAGGAGAGTTTAGTGCTAAGTATTACGTGTTAAGTGTTACGATAAGAGCAAGATAAAAAAGGATTTTTGTGAAGTGTGAAACATTGGATGTATGGAAAAAGAGTGCAAGACTTTCTGCCAATGTCTATAAGGCTTTGAAAGAGTGTAGAGATTTTGGATTTAAAGACCAGATCACGCGTGCAGGACTTTCTATTGCTAGCAATATCGCAGAAGGTATGGAAAAAGAATCTTTGAAAGAGCAAGTGAGGTTTCTTGACATTGCAAAAGGTTCCGCAGCAGAGTTTGCGACACAAACATATATTGGAATGGATATAGGATATATTGAAAAAGTAGAAGGCAAACAATGGATAGAAGAGTCAGATCATATACTCTCTATGTTATCTAACTTGCAAAAAATCATTAGAAAGAAAGGATCTACTACGGCACTTACGTAACACATAGCACGTAGCACTTAACGCTAAACGCTAAACGCTGAACGCTGATGAGCAAAGCATCTCGTAACACGTAACACGTAGCACTTAACACTAAAAAATAAAGGAAACACGATGAAAACATCACAATCATCACACACACAACCCAAAGTCGCCCTCATCACAGGGGTGACAGGACAGGATGGCTCCTATCTGGCAGAGTTCCTTCTGAAAAAAGGCTATATCGTACACGGTATCAAGCGAAGGGCATCTCTCTTCAATACAGACCGTATCGACCACCTCTATCAGGATCCGCATGTGGAGAACCGGAACTTTATCCTTCACTATGGAGAGATGACGGACTCTATGAACCTCACACGTATCATTCAGGAGGTCCAACCTGACGAGATCTACAATCTGGCAGCCATGAGCCATGTTGCCGTCTCTTTTGAGACACCGGAGTACGTCGCTAATGCAGACGGTACGGGGACACTGCGTATCCTCGAAGCGGTGAAGCTCCTCGGATTGACGGAAAAGACCAGAATCTATCAGGCGAGTACCTCGGAACTTTTCGGTAAAGTGCAGGAGACACCACAGAAGGAGACTACGCCA
>CAZCBU010000037.1:0-3112 GCA_964496995.1 uncultured Sulfurovum sp. | reverse complement strand
CTGAATCCCAGAGAGATCTGATGTGTTTTAAAGTCATCTATCGGAAGTTCGGACATATCCTCTTTGATATCCCACAAAGAGAGCGGACAGTAATGTGAACCGGCACAGGCGGTCAAAAGTGTTGCCGCATCTGCATGCGGTAAAATATTTTCTTCTGAAGGGATCAGATGGAAATTCTGATCTGCCCCCAAACGGATCTCTGTCTGATACTGTTTTGCCAAAACAAGTATTTCTTTCAATTCATCTACACTGCTTTCACCGTAGCGTGTAGCGTAGACCGATCCCGAAGCACTGCTTTTCAATACTGTTTTTGATCTGTACTTGGATGCTCTCATTTGTAATTCCCCGGCACTTTCCAGTTCCGATCCCAGCTTTTCTTCTATCCAAATTCTGACCTGAGCCATCCCCTCATTCTCGATCAGGTGGAACATGCGTGTTTTTGATCTGCTGCTTCTGAGCCCATAGGTATGATAGGTCAGTGCCACTGCTTCAAACAGTTTTAGCACATCCTCTGCCAACACAAAGATATCTGCCGACTTGGCCACCTCTGAATTTTTCCCGCCAAGATAGACATTAAAACCGACTCTCCCCTCTTTTTGGGCCAGTGCAAAAAGCAGATCATTTCCCCATGGATTAACAAGTGGCCTCTCTCTGCCTATCAGTGCCGTATTGAACTTACGGGGGATCGTACCCATCCACGATGGATTGTTAAGGATCATTTGGCGTATTTCGGAAATGATCGGGAAACAGGTGATCAAACTGTCTTTGGCCACACCGTCATACGGATCACAGATAATGGCTCTGAAATTGTCGGTCAGAGTCTGTGCTGTTTCTATATGATCACTTTGCAAATGTTGATAGACAGCATAGACATGCTCTGCTGCAATATCGTGTAACTCCATCTGTGCACGGGAAGTGAGGATGATCTTCAGACTGTATTTTTCAACGATGCCTGCTATCTTTTCCAAAGTTTCAAGTGTGATACGGCCACCATCGATACGAAGCCGTATCATAAAGATCTCCGGTCGCAGCTTGATATTGTAAATACCAAAATTCTTGAGATAGAACCGTATCTCTTCATCAACATTTTTCCAGTCCACACGGGAAAGTTCCGAACGGTACTCAGAGGCTTGACACTTTTGTTTCAGCCGTTCGATCTTGTTCAGTTTCACATCACTCATAGGGTCACATTCTCAATAAATTCAACCTCATCTCCACGGATAATAAGTGCATCAATGGAAAAGGAGAGATCAAGGTTCTTACTTTTCATATAGTAGTGTGCAGAGTTGATGATTTTTCGGAGTTTGGCAGGGGTCACATTATAGACAGGATCAAAATCTGCTTTCCCGGACTTTACCTCTATAAAATGCAGAACATCTCCCTGCATAGCGATGATATCAATTTCACCCAGTTTTCGGGCAAAATAGTTTCGTTCTATAATGACGAACCCTTCCTGCTCTAAAAACAGGGTAGCCAGATTTTCACTCTGATCACCGAATTTTTTGGGAAGTTCTCTCATCCTATCACCTTTCAACACATCCCGTAGGGTGGGCAATTGTCCACCCTACGGTTGCTTTAATGTGTTATTTTTTTCATTGGTGGCAATGCCGTCCCACAATCTATGTTTACCCGCAGGCGATCTCATCTCCGACAGGGATCACGTCTACTTTGACCGATTTAAATCGTGCAGTCCAAATGAGTTCGTCTGCCTCATCTCCAAAAACTGCATTGACCCTTGAAGCCGCATGGTGAAAAGTACAGAAAAGGGTCTTGTTCTTTACTTTGTCGGTATATTTTACACTTAACGCTTCACTCTCTCCATACTCAGACTTCAAAATGACCCTGTCACCCAGCTTCCCTTCGTCTTCCAGTGGTGCCAAAAGTACATCTTCATCATGTTTTTTAAGTAAAGATGCTGTCTGCTTGGTTTGTGCCGCATTGTTATAGTGTGCCAGTGTTCTTCCTGTTGTCAGATAGTAGCCTTCAAGTTTTCCGTCAAAAAGATCTTTATCCAGTATCTGCTGTACCATACCGCGAGGCTCATACTGCTTGTAGACATACTTGCCAAGACCATCATCTGTACGGAAATCAAGCAGGTGAAGGATCGGTGTATCTTCATGGTAGATCGGCCATTGCATCCCTCTTTTTCTATGACGCTCAAGCCTGAAATAAGCTGCTCCGGAAAAACGTCTTGGCGCCACTTCCCGTACTTCATTCCAGACATCTTCAGAGGTTTTAAAATGGAAATTCTCAGCATCTCCAAGCTTAGCTGCCATCTCTGTCAATACTTCCCAATCGTCAGGAAGGTCAGATTCTACAAGTGGTTGTGAAAGGTGCAGTCTTCTCATCGCATTCACATAGACACCTGTTTTTTCATAGGCAGATTTCACCCCTATGACAATGTCTGCTTTTTTGGTCACATCTGTCATGAATAACTCTTGTACCATACAGAACTCAAGCCTATCCATCGCTTTATCGATCTTGTTGATATTCGGATGGATATGGGTAATATCTTCACCCATGTTGAGCAGCGCTTTGATACGTCCGTCCAACATTGCATCCATAAGCTGTGGTGTCATAAGCCCTTCTTTTTTCGGCTGCTGATAATCCGGTGCAAAGTATGGTAGACAACCCATATCACAGGCACCCTGTACATTGTTCTGACCACGTAAAGGCATAAGACCTGCACCGGTTTTTCCTACGTTTCCTGTCATCAATGCCAAGTGGGTAATCGCCATCACGGCATGTGAACCGTCAAGGTGCTGTGTGATCCCCAGACCCCAGAAGATCATTGATTTTTTAACCGCATACTCTCTTGCAATATTCGGGATCATCTTTGCCAAATACTCATAACCCTCGATATCTTTGAAAAATGCAGGATTGGCATACGGGTCATTCAATATCTTCTCTTTGAACTCGTCAAATCCTTTGGTACGGTTCTCAATGAAACTCTGGTCATACAACTCTTCATCCATAATGACATACGCCATCATGTTCAATACAAGAAGGTTGGACTCAAATGGTATGACACAGTTATGTTTGGCGAACTTCACTAACTTTGTTTCCCGTACATCGATAACTGCCAGGTTATTATGCTGTTTTGCTACATTGA
>CAZCBU010000036.1:0-2849 GCA_964496995.1 uncultured Sulfurovum sp. | reverse complement strand
GATCTGTTGGATCAGGCAAAAAAAATAGTCGACAGTGCCGGAGAAGAATATGATCTTGCTGCACTGAAAGCCCATCTTGCAAAAATGGAGACTGAAGACAAATGGGAAGAGACACAGAAAGAACTTTTCCATCTCTATGGTGAGTCCAAAGTGGAAATTGAAAAACTGTCGAAAAAAGTTGGAGAAGAGCTCAACGATATTATGCTGAAGCTGACACAGGTTGTCTAAAGCAGATGTATAAAAAAGTTTTTTTAACTGCCGCTATTATTCTCTTTTCTGCCTGCAGTACTTCTCAGGTGGATTTTCAAAATGATAAAATCATGATACAAAGTGGCAGCAACACTTCATACTTTGACGGAAAGCTGATAGCCAAACGCAATGAAAATTTTTCAACACTCTTCATTGATCAGAAAATCCTGAAAGTGCCGCAGGGGAATCTCATAGTCTACGAACATGCACGAACTGATCTGCAATATGAATTTGAACCCAGCCTGCAGCGTATCATCTGGATCGTATTTGAGGCCAGGCAGATCATACCGGTATATATAGGCTCACAACTCTCGGCATATCAGATAGCCCTGCCCCAAGGACAATGGCTCAATATACTTGCCCAGCAAAGTGACACACAGGAACTCTACTTCATCTACGGTATGAGCACGACCCAATTCAATACAATGCTTCAAAAGATCGATCCGAATGCATCTTCTGCACCCTATGAACATGTGATACAATTCCATCCCGGACAAAAAGCTATACAGAGCAGATGGACCATGCAGAAAGTTCATTTTGTACCTCTTGTCGTACCTTTTCAAGTATCTCTCCGTTACTAGGCTGGGCATATGAAACAAATGCTTCCAGCCTTAATCATCATTTCTGTTCTGTTTTATGCACTCTATCTCTCAAATCAGCCTAAAAAAACAAAATCTCTTATGGAAAAAACAACCAATACTAAGTATACAGAGCATATCGAAGAACATAAAGAACATCATTTTAAAGAAGAACTCAGGCGGCTCCAAACCGGCCAATATACCAAAGAGTATATCATCTCTGTGATCAACCATGGTTCCAGGCAGTTTGATTTCAGAGGCGGAGAAATGGAAGGGGGATTCGCATCTCCCAATGATGCATCCAAGATCGCCTGTTACGTGCTCGAGCTTTCCGGAAAAAAGTGCGAACAGAATTATGAGAAAGATGCACCTATGTTCTACAGCAGTAACTGTGCAGGTTGTCATGGAGAAGACGGCAAAGGATTGAACGGTACCTACCCTGATCTTACAAGAAAGAAACTGCTGGGTATAGAAAAAAGAGAAGCATTTTTAAAAAACCTCATTGCTAAAATGAAATAGGTTTATTTGGCTATAATTTTTAAAACAGACGCCAGGAAGACCATGCATAAAACAGTATTGATATTTTTACTGCTGTTACCCACACTGTATGCAAAAGAGATCACCCCGATCACTACGATCAAAACTTCCGGTATCGTAAGTGATTTTGTAGAAGACAAAGGCTACCTTTATGTGGCGACAGATGCCGGTATAGTGGATATTATTGACCTGAGCCGACAGGAGATCGTCAAACAGATAACATTTGCCCCTCTTCTCACAGCAAAAGGCGATACCGTACCTGCGCGTGTACACTGTATTGACCGGCTTGACGGTAAGACACTGATGGTCACAAGCGACATCAATGCCTACCGAAATGTCTGGATCGATGATGGAAAAACACTGAAGAAGATCATTGATTCCAAACAACACATGATGCCAAAAAGTGCCTATTTCAGCAGCAAGAGTAAAATTGTTTTCGGCTCTTTCGGTTCGGATGTGATCCTTTATGACACGGATGAGAATTCAAAGCTCTACGAGAGACATATCTCCGAGAGTACGATGGGAGGCATGATGCTCTCTGTAGACAAGAAAAAGATGATCGTGTCAGATGAGAGTGGCGAAGTCAGACTGATCGATGTCGATACATCCGAAGTACTGAAAACTTTTTCCTCGGAACATGTGGACAATATTTACCGTGTTGCCTATGCCAACAACATCATCATCACCGCAGGACAGGACAGACGTGTAGGGGTTTACAGAGAAAATGGCAAAGCATATCACATTAAAAGTAACTTTCTTGTCTATGCTGTAGGATTAAGCCCCAGCGGCAGAACCGGTGTCTACTCTTCCGGTTTTGAGCATGAACTTCAACTTTTCAATACGGCGAACGGGAACAAAGGTGACAAACTTATCGGACACTATGCCATTCCCGGAAAGATCCTCTTTATCAATGAGAATTCCATCATTTCTGCAGGGGATGAAGATAAGATATTTTTCTGGAAATTGAAAAAATAATCTTTTTTTATAATTAACTAAGGTTAAGTGTAAAAAAAAGAGGATACAATATTTGCGATGAAAGATGAGGTTCGAGTTCATCTTCCGTGTGTTCAGTATGTATATCAATCCTGCTAACCCCGAAAGACTCTCACCAATTTGGATTCCGCTTATATTAGGGATACCCCATAAGTGAAAATTATTACCCAAAGGTACAACAATGGCAGAATTAGTAAACGGAACTGTTAAATGGTTCAACGATGAAAAAGGTTATGGATTTATCCAGCAGAACGATGGTGGAAGCGATGTATTCGTACATTTCCGTCAAGTAAACAACGATGGTGGAGGACGTGTTACATTGGCTGAAGGTCAAGCAGTAACATTCGAGATCGGTGAAGGACAAAAAGGCCCTCAGGCTGAGAACGTAACTCCACTCTAGTAGTGACTTGCAGGCATCTCGCCTGCAACTTAATTCCCCCTCCCCTTTTTACAACCCTTTAATATCTGACTTTCAACTCTTTATCATAAGAA
>CAZCBU010000035.1:0-4590 GCA_964496995.1 uncultured Sulfurovum sp. | reverse complement strand
CTTGTCTGCAGCTGTGAACATCTTTACCAACAGGATCTTGTAGACATCATCACACAAAACGGTATTAAAGATTTCCAAGCACTCAAAGATTTTACCCAGGCAGGCAGAGTATGCGGAAAATGCCGCCAAAGTGTTATCCGGATCATAGAGGGATCACAACATCTTATAGACCCCGATCTGGTCATCAAGACACCCGAAGAACAAAAACGGGAAGCCATACTGCAGAAGGTAAATAAACGTATCCAAAAATTCAACCGTCTGCATCCTCGAAATCAGCTTGACAAAACCCATCTGGAAAGTGCACTTGCCAGCATTGAAAAAGACAAACAGACATTCAATCAATGGATCTCGATGGTCACAGCCTCCATGCAGTTGCATCCAAGCTTTGAAAAACATGTCGGAAATGCCATTACCACATTAAACAAGATCCCTATCATCTGGCTGGAGTTGAGTGACTGTTCGGGGAACTCCGAAGCCTTCATTAAATCCACCAATCCCTCTATCGAGGATCTGATCTTTAACTATATCTCTCTGGATTATCACGAGTTGATCATGAGTGCCTCTTCCGATCAGAGTGAGAGCCTGCTGGAGTCCATCATCAAAACTGACAGAGGTAAATATATTCTCATCGTTGAAGGAGCAGTACCTCTGGCAATGGACGGCAAATTTCTACGTATCGGAACAAAAGGTGAGACCGGTATCTCTCTGCTTCAGCGCTGCGCAAAAGATGCTGCACTCATCATAGCTGTAGGCAGCTGTGCCTATGACGGCGGAGTGGTCGCGGCAGCACCAAATCCTACAGGTGCCGTAGGTGTAAGTGAAGCTCTTCAAAGAGATGATGTCATCAACATCACAGGCTGTCCCACTAATCCTGTCAACATTGTGGGTACCCTGCTGCATTACATGATGTTCGAAGAGATGCCTCCGCTCGACAGTAACAACCGGCCACTCTGGGCATATGAAGGACGTATCCATGACAATTGTGAAAGACGCGGGCACTACGAACTTGGTGAATTCGTCAAGGAGTGGGGAGATGAAGGTGCAAAAAAAGGCTGGTGTCTGTTCGAAATGGGCTGTAAAGGACCTTATGCTTTCGCCAACTGCCCGACGATGAAGTTCAATGAAGGTACCAGCTGGCCGGTACAGGCAGGTCACGGATGTATGGCATGTACAGAAAAGAACTTCTTCGATACCTATGCCCATGAAAGAAAAATAATAACAGAAGGTGAGAAATGAAAAAGATCGTAATCGATCCGGTCACCCGTATAGAAGGTCATCTCCGGGTTGAAGTGATGGTAGATGAAACAGGCACCGTACAGGAAGCATACGCCAGTGGTCAACTCTTCCGCGGCATCGAGACAATTCTCAAAAACAGGGATCCCAGAGATGCCGGTCTGATGGCAGGACGTATCTGCGGAGTCTGTACAAACTCACATTTCCGTGCTGCTGTAAGCTGCGTAGAAGATGCCTATGCCCTTGAAGTTCCGAAGAATGCGGAGATCGTCAGGGAACTGATCGCACTGGCTCTCTTCATCCAGGATCATGTGGTGCACTTTTACCACCTTCAGTCACTCGATTTTGTTGATGTAACAAAAGCATTGGAAGCTGATCCGGCACAGACCGTTCAGACAGCACAACACTACTCAGATGATCCCTTCCGTAATTCACAGGCACACTACGAAGATGTCCAAAAGAAACTTCAAACCTTTGTCAATGCTGGAAAACTCGGACCATTTTCCAATGCCAACTGGGGTCATTCATCCTACAGGTTGAATCCTGAGGAGAACCTCATTCTGCTTTCACACTATCTTGATGCTCTCAAATTCCAGACCAGTATCTCCAAAGCCGTTGCTATCTTCGGAGGAAAAACACCCCATCCGCAAAGTATTGTCGTAGGCGGGATCACCAGTGTCATGGATATCCTCAATCCTGCCAGGATCAATGACTATCTATTCATTATCAAAGAGGCAAAGGAATTCATAGACAGAGCCTATCTCCCGGATATGAGACTGCTTGTGAATGCCTATCATGACGAGATCAAAGAAGGGAGCGGTCGTGCAAACGGGAATTTTATCTCGGTCAATAGTTTTGCTTTCAGCGGAGGAACACTGTTTGAGAGCGGTGTGATCTTTGAACATGACCTCAATAATGTCAAACCATTCGATCCAAAAAAGATCAGTGAACATGTGGACAGAGCCTGGTATAAGGAAAATGATCCTCAGACCCCATACTATACGGACCTCAACAAAGACGGATCACTTAAAACAAAAAACACTCTAGACAAATACAGCTGGATCAAAGCACCACGCTACCAGAACCAGCCCATGGAGTGCGGCCCTCTGGCGCGTATGCTTATCAGTTATACCAAAAACAATGAACATGTGAAGCCTTATGTGGACAGATTCCTGAATGAGACAAACCTTGAACTCATCGATCTTTCCACAACGGTAGGCAGAAACGCTGCACGTGCCATTGAGACACAGTATATTGCCGAATACCTCTTCAAATTCATCAGCGATCTGCTTCAGAATCTCACCTATTACGATACTGAAACATGGGGGAAATACGATTTTGAAGCACTGCCAAAAACAGCCAAAGGGCAAGCCTTTTTCGAGGTCCCAAGAGGTCTGCTTTCACATTTTATCAATATCGAAGATCAAAAAATAGCCAACTATTCAGTGATTGCACCTACAACCTGGAATGCCAGCCCTAAAAACCATGACGGTCAAAGAGGTGCTTACGAAGAAGCACTCATAGGCATCAAAATAGCCGATACAGACAATCCGCTTGAAGCACTCAGGGTCATTCGTTCATTTGACCCCTGCCTTGCCTGTGCTGTACATGTCATTGATGCAAGCGGAAAAAGACTCGATAGATATAAGATCTTATAAATTCTATTGTACGACTATTTGTCCCAATGCGATTCCTCCGTCATTGGGAGGAAAGGCATTTGGAATATGCGCCTGTGGGATACGATCTAAAACCAACTTTAAAAGTACTCTGTTTTGAAATACGCCTCCACTTAATACAAGGGGTAAATTATACGCTTCATAGACAACGACTATAATTTCCACCAAGGTATGAAAAAACTTGGACACAGCCACTGCAGGATGCTTCTCTTCCAGAATATTTTGAACAACAAGTAGAATATCGATTTGACCATGCGCATATGTAAAGGGATAATATCCCTTTACATTATTGTCATATAACTCTTCAAGCAACATACCACTCTCTCCCTCGAAGCTCATAACCTGACAAATACCAAGTAAAGATGCAACTGCATCAAAGAGTCTTCCTACAGAGGAGCTTAATGGAGCGTTAAGACCCTTTTCCCAAGCAATAAAATAGGTACGCAACTCTGCTTTGGAAAATGTTTCTATTGTCGGATTTTGTAGGTCCAGTGCTTCTTCTCCATAAAGATCAAAAAGCAAAGAGAGTGCCACACGTTTAGGCTCTTTTATGGCTTTGGCTCCTCCCAAAAGTTTAAAGTAGCTCACATGTGCTACGCGTTCATAACCTTCATAGTCGCAGACCAGGAACTCTCCACCCCAGAGATTACCATCATCGCCATAACCTGTACCATCAAAAGCCACACCCAAGACTTTAGCAGTCAACCCTTTTTCAGCCATTACACCTAAAATATGAGCATAATGGTGTTGGACTCTTTGAGGTAAAAGTGAAGAATTAAAAGTTAAGAATTCTTGGGCTACTTTAGTGCTTTCATAATTTGGATGTTTATCATAGGTAATCACTTCTGCTTTGAAATCATAAATTCTCTCTAAAGTATTTATATTCTTTTTGTAATATGCCACTGAACCTATACTGTCCAGATCCCCTATATGCGGAGAGAGGATCACCTGGTCATCAAAACCTATGGCAATGGCGCTTTTTTGGTTGGCTCCCATTGCAAGTACTTTGTTCTTTAATACAAATGGCAATTTTATACTCGCAGGGGCATACCCTCTTGCACGCCTCAATATTATTTGTTGACCTTTGACTACCATCACTACAGAGTCATCACATCCGTTAACGATCTCCCTGTTGTGATCCAATACATAGTCATATACACTGTTCAACTTCTTCAAAGAGTCCAAATCAGTACAAATTGGCTCATCCGTAATATTGGCAGAGGTAGCTACAAGTGGACGATTGAGTTTATCTAGTATGAGTAGATGTAAAGGTGTATAAGGTAAAAATAGACCTATTCTTGATAGATTAGGTGCAATACCCGTAGGTCGGGTGTCTCGCCCATAGGAAGTGCCCTTGGGGTGCACCCCGACAATAACAATCGGTCTCTCTTTTGAAGTTAACAATGCCTCTTCTTTTTTAGAAATAGTTGCTAATTCCCTAGCCATATCCATATCTTTTACCATTACAGCGAAGGGTTTAGAAGGACGATGTTTTCGTTCCCTTAACTTCTTAATGCTCTCCTCTATCCTACTCATTTTCTCGGAGAGTGGGACCTGAAGTTCAACGAACTCCGGCGGTGACTTATTCAATACCTTTTGAACCTCCAGACGAAATCTCGGAAACAGAAATATCTTTTTGAGGAATAGTCCGCGCATCAAACTTTGAAGATTATCGTAATTT
>CAZCBU010000034.1:0-5007 GCA_964496995.1 uncultured Sulfurovum sp. | reverse complement strand
AAGGCGTAAGCTTTTTTTATTTATTGGTGATATCTGATGTTTAATTTTATTATTTTTGCTATTTTGGCTTATGTGTTCTATAGAGTATTCAAGAATTATGTAGCCTACAAAGTATACTCTTCCGAAGCGTTCAAGAATTTTTCTGTTTCACATGATGCTGTAGCAAGGAGTGATCTGGGACTTTTTGTTGCACTGGTCGCCAAAGTTGCCAAGGCAGATGGACGTGTAGATGCACTGGAAGCTGAACTTGTCAGTATGATGTTTGATGACATCTCTAAAGTATTTCCTGAACCAGCAAAAACAAGACAGATATTAAAAGATATTTTCAATACTGAGAAACAGAGAAGTGATAACACAGAACAGATCGCGCTTGCTTTTGCACAGTCACTGAGAAGAAAAAAAGCACAGCAGATACAATTTATGGGTTTTTTGATCCAGCTTGCTTTTGCGGATGGTGAAGTTTCTCCAAGTGAAGAAAAGATCCTGCAGACCATTGCAGAAGCATTGGAATTTGACCCTAAGATCTACCATGAGATCTTTGACAGGTTCGAGAGTATGATGCAAAATGTACAGCCAAAAGCGAGTATTGAGGATGCGTACAGACTTTTGGGTGTGAGTGCAAGTGACGATATGAATACGATTAAAAATGCCTATAGAAAACTTGTACGCAAATACCACCCTGATATCATAATGTCACAAGATAAAGGTGAGGACTATATGGAAGAAGCCACAGCCAAAACGCAAGAGTTGAATCAGGCGTATGAGATGATAAAAAACGCAAGAAATTTATAATCAGGTATCTACAGAACACCTTTATAGATAAGCTTCATTACTTTATCTATCATCTTCTTTTGGGTTGATGTATCACCGTCTTCAGCTTCGATATTGACATAGCCACTTTGACTTTTATACAGAGCAATATAGTTTGACATGGATTTGTCGTAAGAGCCACTGTTGACTACTTCATATTTGACATTGATACCTTTTGCATTGAGTGCTTTGATTTTATTCCGATCCGTGTGCTTTCCTGCAAGGTAGATGAGATTGTCTTCATCCTGCAGTCCTTTTTTCTTTCCTGTTTTGATGTTTCCTGCCGGGTATGACTTTGTGTGTTTTGAGTGGACTTTCATGGAGACTGTGCCATCACCCCCATATTTACTATGACCATCTTTATTACTGTGCAGTGTCAGGTAGGGTAGGCTTCCAGATTTAAAGGTATTGATGATCCTGAAAATGGTTTTTGTGTAAGTGGAGGAGGGGTTAAAGTTACGGTTAGGATCTTTTCCTGAGGCGTATCGATTGCCGTTTGCTTCCACAGCAAGAAAACCGCCACCGTATTTTTGGGTGGCATATACTGCAGCATCCAAAGCAGAGTTTTCATTGTCATGCGGAAGATACCAGAAAGGTCCGATCGGCTGTTTGCTGTTTCTAACCAGTATGAAGTTCCATTTTTTACCATTGTCAACAAAAGAGATCCTGTTGGCACAGAGGTCACCCATACTCCAGTTATTACGTTTGATGTCTGCCGATGCAGAAGCAGAAGAGAGAGTCTCTTTTTTAACAGAGTTTTCCAAATTTTTTGGCAAAGGGCAATTAAGCTTGACACAACCATTCATACTCAAAAGTACAAATCCGAGAATGGGGTAGATCAGGTATCTGTTTTGTGCCATTATTTCAGTAATTTCTCAATATCACCAGCGATCTCAGCAGGCTTGGTCGTAGAGCCATAACGTTTCACAACATTTCCTTTTTTATCTATAAGAAACTTGGTAAAGTTCCATTTGACAGCTTCTGTACCAAGAAAGCCGGGTGCCTGTTTTTTAAGATAGACATAAAGAGGATGAGCGTTTTCTCCGTTGACATCGATCTTTGCAAAGAGAGGGAAGGTCACACCGTAGTTGACTTTACAAAAATTCTGTATCTCTTTTGCAGTTCCCGGCTCCTGATTCCTGAACTGGTTGCAGGGAAAGCCCAGGATCTCAAATCCTTCAGAATGGTATTTTTTATAAAGCTTCTCCAAGCCTTCGTACTGAGGTGTAAAACCACATTTACTCGCCACATTGACCACTAAGATAACTTTGTTTTTATAATGGCTCATTGAGATCTCTCTGCCATCGATCTGCTTTGCTGAAAAGTCATAAAATTGTTTCATTTTATCTCCTGCTTGAAGTGTCAGTATCAGTAAAATACCCAGAAGTAGTTTATGCATAATTATCCTTTATGGATTTTAGTATACCACAAAGAGAAGGGGCAGGACCTAAGCTATAACCCTTTCATAACGATCTCAAAAAGATATTCCACTTCATGATCTTCCAGAAAAACTGTTTTTTTACTCTCAAAAAAGTCAAGTATTTTTTTAGTAGGTAAAGCAGGAGAATAGATACAGGCAGGATGGGCAGGTTTAAATGCCTGCATAAGCGCAATATCTTCTTCGATACGCTGTTCGCAGATGTAGCAGTTCTCTTCGGGGTAGAGTCTGCCTTCATAGTCGAGCAGTGCAATGTAACTCTCACATACAATACGTTTTGGATTCTGTCTGTCCCATCTTCGGGCAGCATTGAGCAGGAGGTTGAAATAAAATGGGTCCAGATCTTCCGCATCTTTGAGATGGGGTTCGAATTTTTGAATGAAGTTATGCCAGATCAGGAGTCTGTTCCTGTCAAAAAGCCAGGGAAAGCCCATATGTGAGAGGGAACGCAGTCTGGGCATGAAACGTCCATCTTCTCCCTCTACTTCAAAATCTACGAGGTTTCCCAGTTGTAAAATAGAGTGTCTCGCACCAAAAAAACGGTAATAGGTTCTTACTTCAGTTCGTGTCAAAACGGTGGCAATGGAGTCTTCATTTTTTGCTTTTTTGACGGAAAGTATGAACCCTTTAATGACAAGACCTTTATTTTTTACTAATTATAGTCAAAAGGATGTTAAACATCTAAGTACGCTCCGTGTGGACGGACAGAGGCTTAAAGGAGTCTTAACATATAATGGGATATAATCCAACCCATTTCGGAACACTATATGATGTTCAAATATTTATTTTAAGGTTGGACTATGCAAGATCTATTTACTTCATTTAAGGATAACTGTGGTTTCGGGCTTTTGGCTTCGATAGACAATATACCTTCACATAAAAATTTGGAAGATGCCATTACCTCACTCTCTCGTATGATGCATAGAGGAGCGATTGCCGCAGACGGTAAAACGGGTGATGGTTCAGGACTATTACTTTCTCTGCCTAAATCATTTTTCGAAAAAAAGGCTGCCGAAGAGGGTATCTTCCTGCCTGATACTTATGCTGTCGCGATGGTCTTTTCAAACAAAGAAAGTGATTTTGATGTCATTACCAAAGTATGTCACAACAATGATCTAAGGGTTATCTATACACGTACTGTACCGGTAGACACCAATGCACTGGGAGAGCAGGCACTGGCGTCACTTCCAACCATGAAGCAAGTGTTTGTTGTACCGAGTTCTGCTGTGGCTGTCAACAGATTTGAAGCGATGATCTATCTTTCCCGTAAAGAGATCGAAGCGGAATTGATGGATGATGAGACTTTTTACATTCCTTCTTTCTCTACCTCAGTTGTTTCATACAAAGGGCTTGTGATGCCTACGCACATCAAAGAGTTCTATCAGGATCTTGCCGACCCGGATTTTGAAATTTCATTTTGTCTTTTCCACCAGCGTTTCTCTACTAACACACTGCCACAATGGAAACTGGCACAGCCGTTCAGAATGATCGCACATAACGGTGAGATCAACTCTGTCACGGCGAACCGCTTTAACGTTGCGGCAAAAATGGCAACAGTCAAATCAGAAGTATTTACCGAAGAAGAGATGGAAAGACTGAAAAATGTGATCCAGAAGGGTATGTCAGACTCTGCTTCTCTGGATAACTTTATGGAATTTCTGCGCGTGAACGGTATGGACTTTTTCAAGGCTGCCCGTTCTCTGGTACCGGCACCGTGGCATAATGCACCGCATATGGACTCTGATGTCAGAGCCTTTTATGAGTATGCATCTACCTGTTTTGAACCTTGGGACGGACCGGCAGCCGTAAGTATGACTGACGGCCGTTTCATCGGATGTGTGCTTGACAGAAACGGACTCAGACCTTCAAAATACATCAGAACGACAGACAACAGACTCTTGATCTCTTCAGAATACGGTGTACTTCAGGTACCTGAAGATGAGATCGTGGAGCGTGGAAGACTGCAGTCGGGTGAAATGATGGGGATCGACCTTAAATACGGAAAATTGCTAAAAACCAATGACATCGATAATTACCTTAAAGTGACCAATCCCTACAATAAATGGTTGGGAAAGAACATGTCTTATCTGCAGGAGCATGTGCCGAAAGCCCATGGTGAAGCATGTGTCCAGGACCATAAAGAGATGGAAGCAAAACAGCGTTATTTCAACTATACGCTTGAAGTCATGAGAGAGGTCATTAAGCCGATGATCGCTGAAGGGAAAGAGACGACCGGTGCTATGGGTGATGATACACCGATCGCAGCATTCTCCACAGAGCAGAGAAACTTTACAGACTTTTTCAAGCAGAAATTTGCACAGGTGACCAACCCGCCGATCGACCCGATCCGTGAGAAAACAGTGACCAGTCTGAATACAGGTTTCGGTCCTATGCAGAATATCCTTTCAGATGATCCGGAACATGCAAAAAGACTCAAGACCGTTCTGCCTGTCATGTCAGGTGAAAAATTCACTCTTTTAAAAGAGTTTGGTGATGAAAAAGATGAAAAGTATGATCCTGCTTATAAAACAGGTGAATATTCTACTGCCTATACCAATGACCTGAAAGCAAGCCTTGAGACACTGATTGAAATAGTGATCGCAGATGTTCGTGACAACGGTGTCAGAACTGTTATTCTGGATGATAGATCACTCAATGCAGAAAATAAAGTCATCCCAATGCTTATGGTGGTCGGACGTTTAAGTACGGCACTCCTGGAAGCTAAATTGCGCCATCTTGTAAGTATCGTGGTCGTAACG
>CAZCBU010000033.1:0-2507 GCA_964496995.1 uncultured Sulfurovum sp. | reverse complement strand
TACGGGTATTTATGATGTTGTGCGATTTATATACCACGGGTATTTCGTATTTTATGTGGGATGGTGGCTGCGCAATTGTATACCCATGGGTATTTTGCATTTCCTGTTTGCGTAGGGTGGGCAATTGCCCACCATTTACAGGTAATAATGCTCAATAACATAGCTCAACACAAAAAGAATGGGAATGAAAAGCAGGGTACTGAGTAGGATGAGTGATGTGACATCATTGGGTTTACAGTCGTAGAGTGATGCAAGATTGATGTTGGCGACTGCGAGCGGGGTGATCATTTCCATGAAGATGACACCCTGGACAAAAAGCGGTAGGTCCGTAAAGCTTAAAATGACTGCTGTGGCAAGAGGGATGATGATGAACTTTTGGGAGATCGTACCAATGAAAAGTTTGGGATGCAGCTCTTTGATGCGGATGCCGTAGAGGAAGGTTCCCAGTAAAAAAAGTTGCAGGACAATACCGGCATAGGCCCCCATTTTAAAGAATTCCTGTAGTTCAGAACTAATGGCTATATCGTTGATATTTATAAATATTGCAACAATGGAGGCAGGGATGATGGGGATCTTGATGATATTGAATAAAGAGTCTCTGATAGAGAAGGATCCCCGTGAATAGATATAGACACCGATGATGTAGACCACAAAGACATTGGCAATGTTGATAAGTGTGGTATAGATGACAGACTGTTCTCCAAAAAGTGCGATACCCAGAGGGATACCGATGTTCCCTGTATTACCGACAAAACCGGCAATGGAGAAGATGGCACGGTCCTTAATATTTGAGAATATCATTTTACCCAGAAGAATGCTTGGAAGCAGCAGTGTAAGAATAATGGCAAGGTAGAGAAGGGGGACATACACATGTTCTGTATGCAGGGTAGCGGTGGAGAATCCCCAGATGGTCACAAAAGGCTGCAGGAAGTACACGGACATCACTGTGAGGGTCTTGGTATTGATATCGTCTTTAAAGAGACGTTTGGCCATGTAGCCAAGCACGATGAAAACATAGACAAAGAGTATGGAGAGGAGTGTACTTATCATGAATAGGATTATAACATTAACATATTTTAGATATGATTCTTTATTATTAAAATGTTAGGATATTTATGGATTTTTCTTCTCTTGAGACCTGGGGCTATCTGGCCGTTGCCTTTTTCTCTTTCGGCGGTTCTCTTTTTATTGTCGCTGCTGCAGGCGTTTTCTCTTATATGGGACATATGGATCTGACCACTGCACTTATTGTGGCGATGGTCGCAAACTTTATGGGTGACAATTTTCTTTTTTATCTGGGGAAATACCATAAAAAGGACATCAAACCTTACTTTGCAAAACATAAACGGAAGATCGCACTGGCGACCCTGATCATGCGTAAATACGGGATCGCTGCAATTTTCATACAGAAGTTTCTGTATGGGGTAAAGACCCTTGTGCCTATTTCTATGGCGCTTTCGAAGTTTGATTTCAAGAAGTTTATATTCTTTAATATTTTTGCATCGGTCATTTTTATTCTGACGATAGGACTGAGTGCCTACTTTGCCTCTGAGACTATCATCTCTTTCTTTTCCATCATTCAGGAAAGACCGTGGATCGCACCGTTGGCAATGTTCTCTATGCTGGGGGCTTTGTGGTTCTTAATGAGTAGAATGACCAGAAAAAGATAGGCCAAAGAAGGCTTATCTTTCTTCATTCGGTAGAAGAGATGGCAGATCTCTGCCATCTACGGGGTGTGTTTGTTACGCTTGTTTCTGTTTAACGAACTTTTCGATACGTCGGATACCTTCACGAATGGTCGTGATGTCTGTGGCAAATGAGAATCTGAAATATCCCTCAGAGCCGAAGCCGATACCCGGAACCACGGCAACGCCTACTTCCTGAAGCAGGTCTTTACAGAATTCGATGGAATCATTGCTGATATCTTTGATATTGACAAAAAGGTAGAATGCCCCTGCCGGTTTCAGTACGGAAAGTCCCGGGATGTCATTCATAAGCTCTGCTGCCTCTTCGGCTCTTGCTGCAAATGCTTTTCTCATCATTTCAACCTCTTCATCCACATCACCGTTCAGTGCGACGATCGCAGCTTTCTGTGTGATGGAGTTGATGTTCGAGGTACTCTGGCTCTGCAGTTTGTTCATCACGGAGATCAACTCTTTGTTCGGAGAAGCGAGATATCCGAAACGCCATCCTGTCATGGCCACGGATTTACTCAGACCGTTGATCGTAACGGTTCTGTTGAACATGTCCTCAGAGATGCTTGCTGCTGCAACGAAGTCCGCATCATAGACCAGCTTTTCATACATCTCATCAGAAGCGACAAAGATATCGGTCCCTTTCAGTACTTCTGCTAGTGCTTCCAGCTCTTCTCTGCTGTAGATGGATCCTGTAGGGTTTGACGGACTTGTCAGTACCAGTACTTTGGTTCTGTCTGTGATGGCATTTTTGAGCTGTTCTGCCGTGATCTTGAAGTTGTTGATCTCATCGGTGTCAATAATGACCGGTAT
>CAZCBU010000032.1:0-2869 GCA_964496995.1 uncultured Sulfurovum sp. | reverse complement strand
TCACCGGTGATCTTGGTCCCTTTCTCTTTGGCATTGGCATTTTTCGCGATGTAACTTGCCATAGACCGTGTAAGACCTGCTCTGAAACCGGCTTCATGGGTTCCCCCGTCAGATGTTTTGATATTGTTGACGAAAGAGAGTGATTTCTCCGTATCTGCATCACAGTACATGAGTGCGATATCGATCTCGATATCATCCGCTTTTCCCTGAAAGAACTGTGCAGTGGTAAGCGGTTCTTTGGTATTCATGTCTTCAACGAACTGTTTGATCCCGCCTTCAAAATGATAGAGTTCTTTGGTGCCGTCTCTCTCATCTCTGAAATCAATGGTGATCTTGGGGTTCAGATAGGCAAGCTCTCTGAATCTTTTCATCAGGATCTCTTTTTGGAACGTGGTACCTTCCGTAAAGATCGTGTCATCTGCCCAGAATTCTATTTTGGTCCCTGTTTTGCGTGTCTTGCCTGTGACAGCTAAAACCTCTTGAGGAATACCTTTTTCAAATGACTGTTCATGGATCTCTCCATCTTTAAAGACGGTGAGGTGTAGGTCTTTGGAGAGGGCATTGACAACAGAGACACCAACACCGTGAAGACCACCGGAAACTTTATAGGTATCTTTGTCAAATTTACCACCGGCATGCAGTACGGTCAGTACAACAGTTGCTGCAGAGATCTTTTCGGTAGGGTGCTCAGTAACAGGAATACCACGACCGTTATCTTCGATGATCGCTGAACCGGCTTTGGTCAATGTGACCTTGATCGTATCACAATAGCCTGCCATCGCTTCATCAATAGAGTTGTCGACCACTTCATAGACCAGGTGGTGAAGACCTTTTGTGGAGGTATCACCGATGTACATACCCGGTCTTTTTCTTACCGCTTCAAGTCCTTTGAGGACTTTAATATTACTAGCACCATATTCTGCCATATTGAGACTCCCTTGTCGAGGTTTTAAGTGTATATATTTTAGCGTAATAAACTTAGGGAAAGCGTGAAATAACGGGCATTTTACGGGTTTTGTTGCATCTTTTTTGTTTGTTTGTTTTGATTGCCTTGTTTGAGTAGATTGTGATAGTGTTTCTCTCTTCTACCCCAAGGGTACTTCCTCTCTTCGTTCACGGCGTTTTTTTAGAAAAAACGAAGCAAAAAAGCGTCATCTTTCTCGAATCACTCCGTTTACAAGGTCGTTCAAGATGACAGACACGCTATTGCGTGATTAAAATCTAATTGCTTACGCGTAGGGTGCGTTTTCCAACGCACCAATAATCCAATTTGCATATAATAAAACATTCGCCGAAAGGCAAAAACCAAGATGCGGTGGGAAATGTACCCTACAGTAACATCCCCGCCTGTTGTTTCTTGGTACTGATGATATCAATCTCATTGGGATCAATAAATGCTTGTTTTGCGTAAGCATCCAGCGCGTATCTTCCTATCATGGCTGCATTGTCGGAACAGTATTCAAGGGGTGCCACATGCATGGTCTTGTCAAAGTCTGAACAGAGTTTTTCATAGGCAGTTCTGATGTATTTGTTCGCTGATGCACCACCGACTATGGCAAAGTCCTTGATGGGTTCTTTGGCAAAGATCTTTTTGCTTTTTTGAAGGAGGTGGAGTTTGACGGCTTTTTGGAAAGAGGCGGAGAGATCTGCTTTGTCCTGTTCTGTCATCTCAGATGGCCCTCCAAGCTTTTCTACGACTAAACGTACAGCATTCTTTAGACCTGAGAGAGAAAAGGCAATAAGGGGTGAATTGCGTAATGGTACAGGCAGATCAAAACGGTTTTCGTCACCTTTGAGTGCGAGTTGTTCGATGAGCGGACCTCCAGGGTAGCCCAGACCCATCATTTTGGCACACTTGTCAAAGCTTTCACCTACGGAGTCATCCATACTTGTAGCCAATATCTCCATTTTTTCAAAACTTTCTACACGTATGACCTGTGTATGGCCTCCGGAGATCAGAAGGACTAAAAGAGGAAAGAGAGTCTCTTTCTCAATAAAGAGTGAATAGATATGTCCTTTGAGGTGATGCACCGCGATGAGAGGGATCTGCTGAAAGGCCGCCAGGGTTTTTGCCATGGCGATCCCCTCAAGCAGGGTGACACCCAGACCGGGCTGATTGGTCACGGCGATCGCTTTGAGCTTATCGAACCAGGGGGTTGTCTCTTTGAGGATTTCAGGAAGTGCCACAGCATGAAGACGTGAAGCCAGTTCAGGCACCACACCGCCATAGCAGGAGTGTTCTGCTTCCTGGGAGATCTTTTTATGGTAAAGGATCTTTTTTGTGGCTATTTCGGTGATGGCAATGGAGCTGTCATCACAGGAACTTTCAATACTTAAGATCATTTTTTCTCCATAACTAATTGTTCAATAAAATCCCATTTCCCATACCCGCTGTCGGCATTAATGTGGTCTGCTTTGTGAATGACGGTCAATTCGATGTTGTAGTGTGCAGCGATGCCTTCTGATTCATCCAGTTTGACCCAGGGGTCATCGTCTGAGACGATCATATGGATTTTTTCTGCGTGAATATCTGCCGGCATTTCACAAGGGAAAAAAGTTTTGATCGTTGATTCTTCGGTGTTCAGGCTTGGGGGTGATACCATAAAGAGTCTTTTTACCGGAGCAATATTTTCTTCACAGAGCCAAAACCACAGGGTATTGGCCAAGGAGTGGCAGACAACAGTGTCCGGTTTACAGTCTTCCAAAATAGCTTTGACCTGCTTGACCCATCGGTTCTTGGATGGAAAATGGCAGTTGTCCAGCAGAGGGAAAGATACAGTACCGTAGTTTTTAGCGATTTCTGCTGCCAATTCAGCCTGCCAGTGAGGGGCATCCGAACCGCCCCATCCATGTAAAATGAGAACTTTAT
>CAZCBU010000031.1:0-2798 GCA_964496995.1 uncultured Sulfurovum sp. | reverse complement strand
AAAGTCGGCATAACAGTTTGAAGATGTTTTGACATGAGCTACTTTAGGAAGACTGAGGTCTTTAAAGACTTTGGCAAGTTCCGTTTTTGTTTTACTTCCTACATATCCGAGTGCCGGTGTGATGTTATGTTGTTTCTGAAACTTCTGTTCGGCTTCTTTGGTTCTGTCACCCCATTTCCCATCTGATACAAGATCTACATTCAAACTTTTATCGGAGTTCAATGCCAATTGAAGATTTCGTACTTCATCATGGTTGTTCGCACATTCCTGTCCGTCAGATACTTCACACATATCCGAATAATTTTTAAAAGAATCTTTTGAATAAGAGAGGGAAGAGAGGATCATTGTAGCCATAAGCAGTTTCAGTTTTTTCATTCATATTCCATATTTTTTTATTAAAGTCATGTATTTTATCAAATTAGATTGAATTAAAAATAAAATTTTTCTTATGATTATCTTAAATAACTTATAGTAAAAAGGAGGACAACAGACCTATCAAGCCGCCAAATACTCCGCCCCAGACGACAAGCCATCCCAAATGTTCTTTGATCAACTCCTGTACAAGTTCTTTGACCATTTTAGGTGTCAACTCTTCCAATCGTCTTGTGATCAACCCTTCCACTGCATCGATCATGTCATCAGAAAGCGCAGAGTTTTGAATATGATGATCGAGTTGTGTCTTGAATGTGTCAGACGAGACTATGGAGCTTACCGCAGATTTTAATTTTTGGGAAAACGGTTCACGGAGTGATTCCAAGGCAGACTCACCACCGAACATGGAAATAGCTCCACCAAACTGTGACTCCATGACTGTTTTGGTAAGTGCTTCAAAGGCAGGTGTAAAATCTGCCCCTTCAACCAAAGGTGCAAGGTCTATCTTCTTTTCTTCCTGTGCAAAAAAATGACCCAGCTGATCTTTAGTAAAGAATTGTTTCATGATCATCTCTTTGATCGAAACTTTAAAGGTATCAAAGTTCTTCTCTATGACTCCCGAGCCATACAGAAAAGGTACCTTTTCAAAAAGCATATGGATCGCAAGCTGATTGGTCACGGCACCGGACAAGGCAAAGAGTCCTGTAAAAAGGATGGCATGGTGATATTCAGGAAGCACAAGAAACGATACACCTATGAGGAGTAAAGAGACCAGGTCTGTGATAAGCGATTTAGACATTCAGAAGCATCTCTTTTAATTCCGGAACTGTTCTGACCGCATCACTGTGATCTGTAAAACCCCAGTCTACCATAACATATGGTATATCTGCATTTTTACTCGCCAGTTCATCACGCGGGCCATCACCGATAAAAAGTGACTTGTCATTGCTGTGATCAAGTTCATCAAGGATCTTGTACAGCATATCCGGATAGGGTTTACCCTTCTCCACATCATCGTAACAGGCAATGGCATCAAAATGATCATACACATTTAAATGGGTGAGTGATTCAATCGTAGAGCCACGGTAAGCATTGGTTGCCACAGCCAAGGCATGTCCTTCTTCTTTAAGCATATCCAACATCTCTTTGATACCATCATAAAGTACCAACTCTTTTTCATGATTTCTGGTGTAATACTCGGAGAACCAACGTTCATGGTCTGCATCAAAGGCTTCTGCATGGTAAAATGTTTTTGCAGGGTTCAAGGTATGGTCATTGACCATACGCAGGATCTTCTCCTGCTCCATTGCTTCGAATCCAAGGTTTTTCCGCACATAATTGATAGCATTGGCAATGGTCAGTGATGAATTGACCAAAGTACCGTCCATATCGAAAATGATCAGTTTTTTATCCATCTATGCTACTTCTGTTTTTGATTGACTTTCAGATAGACAGAAAGTGCAATGATAAGTACGGAGATCGCAACAATTAAGTAGACCGCATACAGCAGTTTTCCAGGGTCTGTCAAAGCAAACTTGAAAACCAGCATCAACGCCTCAATGGAAATAGCAATAATAATGGAACCCAGAAAACGCACCATGGTCTGATGACTGTCTTCTGAACTGTCTTTTTTCTTCTCTTTCCCCAGTACTTCCTCTTCAAAAATAGCTTTCACCAGATCTACAATGGCCAGAGAAAGGGTAAGAAGGATCGTTGACTTGAATATTTTATTGATATCTATATCGGAAAAATTCATACCAAAATGCAAAAAGCTGGTTATCCCTTTAATAAAGAGTAGCAGTGCCACAGCAAAAAGTGCTGCTGAAAATGCAGAATAAACCCATTTACTCAGTGAACCGAATGTAGAATCAACGGAACTCGGATGCACCATTTTAAGGATATTCTGTAAAGTAATATCGATACAGATAATAGCCAGAAGATTATCATCTTTGTCATACAGCGGAAATGTTGCTGTAACCACAAGATCATTTGAGATGAGTGACGGATAGGGATCTGTCAGCATACATCTGTGCTCTTTGATCGTTTTATAATAGTATGCCCTGTCAGATCTGTCTTCACCTTTTCCAAATCCGTTCAGTTTGGGTTTGGAAGAGATATTGTCGACCATCTGTATCCCATTACCATCGATAGCATAGATCACTTCAGATCGGGGAATGGCTTCTTTAAGATTCTTTATTTTCTGGATCACAGACTCCAGCGTCGTTTCTCCCTCCATACTCTGAGAGATGTTACGGCTCATGATATAACAGAGGTAAGCCCGTGCTTTTGTTCGTATCTGTGCGTATTCCTGTATCTCTTTTACTACTAACATAAAAAGCTCCTTGTTATCTTATTTTACCCAGGACATCAGTAAATTTTGTTTTTTGATTGACGGCAACTTCAGGGACAATACTTCCTTTTTGAGA